>CANNJG010000067.1 GCA_947504795.1 Legionellaceae bacterium | reverse complement strand
GTTAAAATAAGTTGTGTATTGACGCCAATGTATCCGCCTGGACCGGCAAACGCGTTGATTTCGTTGGATTTCACAATGAAAAAATAGGGTTGTGGGAGGTCGCCATGTTCTGCCAAAACTTTAGCAATATGATTGATATAATCGTTAGCCAGTGGATCTCGTACCACGCTATCTGATAAGTTGATTTCCTGAATAAACGTGCGTTCTAATTGATCAAGTTCATCATTCGAGTAGGCAGAGAAAGCATGGGCGTAGGTAGAGAGTAACCAGAGGAGTGTATAGACGGTTGCCCATGTTTTGGTCCGTTTTACAAACAATGTCCGCGCCTCATAGCCTAAAAGTAAAATTTTAACTCAGCGGGAATTTAATTTCTACTAGATAAAACAGAGGGAGTGTCATTAGGCGGCATTTATTGGTGTATATTTTGAACACATCGTGCCGGTAAGTAGCGTTCATGCGTATGCTTTTCGGATAGGTGCAGACGTGGTTGGGCTTGGGTTTATAGTCTGTGGGCAAAGCGTTTGCGTTAGTCCTAGTTTTCTTAGAGTAAATGCGCAAATTGTGCTATTTTTTCATCAATGATACACTGTCTGGTTGTTGTCTGAGTGAATTTAGATATGCACAAAGAATTTATGCTGTTAGCTTTGGCGCAAGCCAAGTTGGGGCGGGGGTTCTGTTCTCCCAATCCTAGTGTGGGCGCTGTTGCAGTACACCATAATCGTGTGATTGCAGAAGCATGGCATCAGGGCGCTGGATTACCTCATGCGGAACAGTTAGTACTGAAGCAGCTTGCACAATCGAGCACCGAAGTGACACTCTACGTCACGTTAGAACCTTGCAATCATTGGGGGCGCACGCCTCCCTGTGTGGATGCCATTATTGCGCAGGGTATCGAGCGCGTGGTGTATGCATACACAGATCCCAATCCGCACGTAATGGCTCAAGATACGCCTAGCCTATTACGCGCTAAGGGTATCGAAGTTATACATCACTCACTTCCTGAGATTGATCAATTTTATCAAAGTTATGCCCATTGGATGAGAACTCAACGTCCCTGGGTAACCGTTAAGATAGCACAAACCTTAGATGGAAAAATCGCAGGATATCAGGGGCATCGAATACCCATTAGCAATGAAGTTTGTTCTGAATTTACCCATCAACAACGCCACCAGAGCGATGTAATTTTAACAACAGCGCGCACGCTGCTTCAAGATAATCCGTTGCTTAATGCCCGGATTGCAGGGTGCCCCCCAGGTTCGAAACCGTTGGCTATTTTAGATAGTAATCTAAAAGTAACCTCTAAATTAAAAGCTACTCAGCATGCAAAGCAAGTTCATATCTACCACGATGAAGCGCAGCAGGTAATCCAGCCCAATCCAGCATGGCAGTACATCTCAGTATCCAGAGTTCAACAACGGCTAGACTTAGATGCTATGCTTGATCATTTGGGTAGCTTAGGATATCACGATGTTTGGGTGGAGGCAGGCGCAGGATTATTTGGCGAATTGCATCGCGCTCAACTTGTCAATCGTACGTATATCTATGTCGCAGCAAAATCGATGGGCGACATAGGCTTGTCATTGTATACCGACGATTTAGGAATTGATAAAGCGCAAACGATCGCTTGGCAGATCATGGGTGACAATGCAATGCTAACGCTTGAATGGTAATAGTACGATTGATTGTGATATCCTCTTGCCTTTGCAAAAGATAGCACAGAGTGAAGAACATGTTATTAAACGCGAATTTTGACACAGGTTATACGTATGAAGACTCCATTTAGTTCCATAGAAACGGCAATTCGGGCTATTCAATCAGGTCAGATGGTGATTCTGGTTGATAATGAAGACCGCGAAAATGAAGGGGACTTGGTGATATCGGCTCAGCATGCGACGCCTGAGCATATCAATTTTATGGCGTGTCATGGGCGTGGATTAATCTGTTTGCCGATGACAGAAGCGCTGATTGATCGATTAGGCCTGCCCTTAATGACGTTATCTAATCGCTCCCCATTTGGCACGGCGTTTACGGTGTCGATTGAAGCAGCAACAGGGGTCACAACCGGGATTTCTGCTCGGGATCGTGCTGAAACGATTCGCGTAGCGATTGATCCAAACAGTAGTCCCAGAGATGTTATTTCTCCTGGGCATGTCTTTCCATTACGCGCTAAACCGAATGGGGTGTTGGAGCGAGGGGGGCAAACGGAAGGATCGGTAGATTTAATGAAATTAGCGGGTTTAACACCTGCTGCTGTCATTTGTGAAATTATCAATGATGACGGGACCATGAGTCGTCGTGACGAACTTATCGCATTTGCAATAAAACACAATATTCTGCTCGTTTATATTCAAGATTTAATCGAATATCGTATTCAACACGAGAAACTTGTCTCTGTGTTAGCCACTACGCGATTACCCCTAGAGAGTCATGGTGAATTTGTAATGAAGCTCTATGACAATCAATTGGACCATCATGAACATTTTGCATTGCTTAAAGAGCCTGCCCAAGCTCAAAAATCAACGTTAGTTCGGATTCATTCCGAATGTATTACGGGTGATGTGTTTCACTCTCGTAGGTGTGATTGTGGAAGGCAATTGGAGCAATCACTCGCTTTAATCGGTGCCGAGGGTGGTGTGTTAATTTATTTGCGCCAAGAAGGCCGTGGTGTGGGATTAGCGAATAAAGTCAAAGCGTATTCTTTACAAGATGAAGGATATGACACTGTGGAAGCCAATCAACACCTAGGATTGCCTGTCGACAATCGCAGTTATGCGGTTGCTTATCAGATTTTAAAAGATTTGGGTATTACGTCGGTTCGTTTGTTGACCAATAACCCCTTTAAAATCTCTGCCATAGAAGCATATGGTATTACGGTCGAAGAGCGCATTGCTGTCTTAGTCCCGCCTAATGATGAAAATGCAACGTATTTAAAGACAAAACAGGATAAATTGGGTCATTACCTCAATGTCCAAGAGAGGGGCAAACTGTGAACCATAAACTAAATATAGCAATAGTTGTCTCTCAGTTTAATCAAAGTATCACGGATGCCTTGTGCGAAGGGGCTGTTCATCAACTCCTTGCACAGGGTGTGAACCAAGATAAACTCCGCGTGCTCACGGTTCCTGGTGCTGTGGAAATCCCATTGGTCGCGCAACGCCTCGCTAAAACCCAAAGCTATGATGCTATTATTGCATTGGGTGCTGTGATTCGTGGCGAAACCACACATTACGATTACGTATGTCAACAGGCGAGTTACGGGTGTCAGCAAGTAGCGTTAACGCATGATATACCGGTTATTTTTGGCGTTTTAACCACAGATAACGAAGCGCAAGCCTGGGATCGTCTTGGCGGGAACCATGGCCATAAAGGCATCGATGCTGCCGATGCAGCGTTGGCGATGTGTCAGATTTTACAAACGATAGCGTAAACAATGGTGTTGAGATGACTAAATTTATTTTCATTACCGGTGGTGTGGTTTCTTCCTTAGGTAAAGGTATTGCTGCGGCTTCTTTGGCGGCTATTTTAGAGGCGCGGAAGCTACGGGTAACACTCGTCAAACTCGATCCCTATATCAATGTCGATCCAGGTACGATGAGCCCTGTGCAACATGGTGAAGTCTATGTGACGGCCGATGGTGCAGAGACGGATCTGGACTTGGGGCATTATGAACGCTTTACACGTTCGACTATGACGCAAATGAATAATTTTACCACGGGTAAGATTTATGAAAATGTGATAAAAAAGGAACGTCGTGGCGATTTTTTGGGTAATACAGTGCAGGTCATTCCACACATTACCAATGAGATCAAGCGCTGCATCAAATTGGGCGCGGATGATTATGATGTCGCTTTGGTTGAAATTGGCGGAACGGTTGGTGATATTGAATCGTTGCCATTCTTAGAAGCCATTCGTCAGATGCGTATTGAATTAGGTGTCTCACACACATTGTTTATTCATTTAACCCTAGTGCCGTATATTGCGACCGCCGGTGAAATCAAAACCAAACCGACGCAGCATTCGGTTAAAGAGTTACGATCCATTGGGATTCAACCTGATATTTTAATTTGTCGCTCTGAACAGCCTTTATCTGCGCATGATCGTATCAAAATCGCCATGTTTACCAATGTTGAAAAAGAAGGCGTGATTTCATTGCAAGATGCGAAAAGTATTTATCAAATTCCCATGATTCTCAACGAACAGCATGTGGATGATATCGTGGTCCGTAAGTTGGAGATCAGCGCACCGCCTGCTGATTTGTCTGAATGGCAAAAAGTAGTCGCGGATCAAGCGATTAAAACGATGACGGTGCGTATCGGTATTGTCGGTAAATATATAGAACTGAGCGATGCCTACAAATCCATTAACGAATCGTTAACGCATGCGGGAATTCATTCACAAACGCAAGTGGACATTGTATACATCGATGCTGATATTATTGATCAAAAGGGGATTGCAAAGTTATTGACTGTTGATGCTATTTTAGTTCCTGGCGGTTTTGGGGAGCGTGGAGTTGAAGGAAAAATCAAAGCTATTCAATTTGCACGCGAACATAATGTCCCATTTTTAGGGATTTGTTTGGGTATGCAAACCGCAATTATCGAGTTTGCAAGGCATGTTGTCGGGCTAATTGGGGCTAATTCTACCGAGTTTAATAGCGATACGTCTCATCCGGTTATAGGCATCATTAGCGAATGGCAAGATAAAGATGGTCGCACAGAACATCGCGATGAACATACAGACAAAGGGGGCACCATGCGTTTGGGGGCGCAAGTATGTAAGCTTTCTCCGAATTCTTTGGCCTTTCAAGTCTATGGTAAATCCACTATTTTAGAGCGCCATCGACATCGTTATGAAGTGAATCAACATTATGTGAGTGCGTTGGTGGAGCATGGTATGGTTGTATCAGGCCATTCAGTAGATGGTGCATTGGTTGAAATGATTGAGTTACCTACCCATCCGTGGTTTCTCGCTTGTCAATTTCACCCCGAATTCACCTCGTCTCCACGCGACGCACATCCTTTATTTTTAGCGTTTGTGTTGGCAGCGCGGGTCCATCATCAATCTCAACTAGAAAAGGTGAGTCAATGAAACTGTGTGGATTTGAAATAGGGTTGAACCAGCCCTTGTTTTTAATAGCGGGTCCTTGTGTGATTGAAAGTGAAGCCTTGGCTATAGAAACCGCCGGGTATTTAAAAGAAATTTGCCAGGCGTTATCCCTTCCTTTTATTTATAAATCTTCTTTTGATAAAGCGAATCGATCCTCCGCTTCGAGTTATCGTGGGCCCGGATTTGAACAAGGGTTGATGATCTTGGAGAAGGTCAAAACCCAAATTAATGTTCCAGTTTTAACGGATGTCCATGAAGATACCCCTTTAATGGAAGTGGCGTCTGTCGTGGATGTGTTACAAACCCCCGCATTTTTATGTCGGCAAACCAATTTTATTCGTCAAGTGTGCGCGCTATCCAAACCGGTGAATATTAAAAAAGGACAGTTCTTAGCGCCATGGGATATGCAGCATGTCGTCGATAAAGCAAAGTCGACAGGCAACAATCAGATTATGGTCTGTGAACGCGGTGTCAGTTTTGGATATAACAACCTTGTTTCAGACATGCGCTCTTTAAAAATACTTCAGGAAACAGGCTGCCCTGTGGTGTATGATGCGACGCATTCGGTACAATTACCCGGAGGGCAGGGGACGACTTCTGGTGGGCAACGTGAAATGGTGCCGGTGTTGGCTAGAGCTGCTGTTGCCGTGGGTATTGCAGGACTCTTTATGGAAACACATCCGAACCCGGATAAAGCGCTAAGTGATGGTCCCAACAGTTGGCCCTTGGCAAAGATGCGCGATTTACTCGAGCATCTTTTGGAATTAGATGTTGTTTTTAAGAGACGTTCGCATCAGTATTCGTCTCAACCTGAAACAACTGAAGTGGATGTGTAAATGCTAACTACGCGCGCACTCACTTAAAATGCTAGACGTTGCCGAGCTTGGTTTTAGTTATTCGACTCAAGTTATGCCCTTTACCACAGATGCAACGATATTTCAGAACGTGTCTTGGCAATTACCGGAAGGGAGTATATTGTATATTCAAGGGGCGAATGGCGCCGGTAAAACAACTTTATTAAGTTGTTTAGCAGGGATGCTCCGTCCAACCTCAGGTGTTATTCGTTATGATGGCGAAGACATTCAATTGCAGCGCGCGCGCTATCAACAACATTTATGTTATGTGGGTCATAAAACGGGCATTACGCCTGGTTTAACCGTCTTTGAAAATTGTCTATATGATTTAAAGCGTTCTGAACATCGCGACAATCTGGACGGGTTACTCCATGAGACCGGTCTATGGGCCTTGAGATATTCACCGTGTTCGTTACTTTCCGCAGGTCAGAAGCGACGGGTTGGATTATTGCGGTTGCGTTTGTCTGCAACGCAGGTATGGTTATTAGACGAGCCCTTGGTCGCACTCGATACGGCTGGCAAGGCCTTACTCTCACGATGGTTGCAAACGCATTTAACCGCTGGAGGACAGGTCGTGTACGCGTCTCATCAACCGTTACCTGAACTCGAAGCGCATCAGCAGGTTTATCCACTATGTTAAGCTTAATGGACTTGATACGTCGCCAATCTCGGCGTGACTATACGCTGCATAGTCGCCAAAAAAAATCTTGGTTCAATGCGATACTTTTTTTTCTATTTATCATCAGTTTTTTTCCATTAACCCTCCCTGCGGATCCCACGCTACTTCGGATTTTGGCGCCGAGTGTTATATGGATTGCCGTACTATTTTCGATACTTTTATCTGTAGAGCGTTTATTACAAGCGGATTATGAAGACGGTATTATAGAGCAATGGCTTGTCTGTGGTTATCCTCTTACGCCCCTCGTCATTGCAAAAGTTGCGGTGCATTGGGGATTAATCCTTATCCCCATGTTAGTGTTGAGTCCCGTGCTTGCATTTTTGTACGGACTGACCTTGCATGAAACAGGGATTGTGATAGCGAGCTTGGTGTGTGGCACGCCTACCGTCATGTTACTCTGTGCAATGGCTGCCGCGTTTAGCACCACGCTACAACAAAAAGGTGTGCTTATGGGATTAATTGTCTTACCACTCACTGTGCCCATCATGATCCTCGGATCAGCAACCCTCAATGCTGCAATGGACGGGCTGGTGGTGAAGGGTTATTTAGCGTGTTTGAGTGCTTTATCGTGCCTTGCGATAGCAGGTGTGCCTTTTGCCATGACAGCGGCCCTCCGTGAGAACGGATGAGTGATCTAAATCCCAACAATTTAAGGGTTTCTTAATGTGCCTTGTTCAGAATATGCTCTTTTGAAAGGTAAGGGATAAGCGTAAATAAACAGTGATCGTCGCAAGCAGTTAGGTAACCATAGTTTTTTTCACCGGCTGACTACTTGCAAAAATTCTTATGATTTAGGTCCATTTACAGCAGAAGGCATGGTAAACTTCCGCATCTTTATTTATCTTGATGGTTTTATATGTGGAAACTGTGGTACCCCATGGCTTCACCGAAACTATTTTACGAATTCACGCAACGTTGGCATGGCCGATTAGCATGGCTCATATCATTTTTGTTGAGTTTGGGGCTAGTGTGGGGTTTGGTTTGGGCGCCGTCTGATTATCAGCAAGGCGATGCCTTTCGGTTGATTTATATTCACGTGCCTTGTGCCCTGTGGTCCTTGTCGATTTATGCAAGTATGGGACTATTGGCGCTGGCCTTGTTGGTATGGCGGGTTAAATTAGCAGGGATTGCATTACTCATGGCGGCGCAAATAGGTGCTTGGTTAACGTTATTAGCACTCATTACCGGCAGTTTTTGGGGTAAACCGATGTGGGGAACGTGGTGGGTGTGGGATGCGCGGTTAACCTCGGAATTGATTTTGTTATTTTTATACAGTGGTATTTTAGCCGTGGGTTATGCTTACACGCATCGAGATAAAGCGGAACGTATGGCTGCAATTTTAACCTTGGTGGGACTCGTGGACTTACCTATCATCCATTATTCGGTGTATTGGTGGTCTTCGCTCCATCAGGGCGCCACGCTATCTATTTTAGCCAAATCCAAAATTCATGCCAGCATGGCCTACCCATTATGGATCATGCTTTTGGGCGTTGGTTTATACGCGATATGGATGATTATGTATAAAACCAGAAGCGAAATTTTATGGCGTGAACATCAACAAAGTTGGGTGAAAAATCTGGTGGCGTTGAGGCATCCACTATGACCAGTTGGTTGGGGATGCATGGTTATGCCGTCTATATTTGGCCTGCATATGGTTTGGCAGGTATCGTAATGGTGGGAAATGTTTGGCGCGCACGATGGCGTTCATGCAACGTACATAACCAGTTAAAACAAGGGTTGAAACAACAGTGAGTATGCACCCGATACGCCTCAGAAAATTACAAATGATTGGATGGTGGTTAGGGTTAGGGGGATTAGCCTCTGGCTTGATGTTATACGCTTTACGGCAAAATATCAGTTTGTTTTATACGCCTTCGCAAATTCTAGCCGGGAAAGCGCCCATGCATCACCCTATTCGTGTTGGCGGTGTGGTGGTTAAGCACTCGATTGTCCATGCCAAGGCCGGATTGCAGGTAGATTTTCAGGTGACGGACTATACCCATATCGTTGATGTCAGGTATACCGGCGTGTTACCTGATTTGTTTCGAGAAGGGCAAGGCGTGGTGGTACAAGGCGAGTTGCTGGATACAACGCAGGTTAAAGCCTCTCAAGTATTAGCCAAACATGATGAAAATTATATGCCGCCTGAAGTGAGAAATGCCATAAGACAACCCGTATTAGAGAGGACAACATGATTGCTGAGTTGGGTGTCTATGCGCTGTGTTGGGCATTAATTTTTGCTTTATTGTTGGCCTGTGTGCCTACCTTAGGATTTTGGTTGCAGAAACCTAAGTGGCTGGAGGTTGCCGACACATACGTGGTGGCACAAAGTGCGTGTGTCGCAATTGCTTATGGCTGCTTATCGATATGTTTTTTAAAAGATGATTTTAGCGTCGTGTATGTCTTAGCCAATTCGAGTATCGCTTTGCCTTGGTTTTATAAATTATGTGCTGTTTGGGGCGGCCATGAAGGATCGATGTTGCTGTGGATAGTG
>CANNJG010000066.1 GCA_947504795.1 Legionellaceae bacterium | reverse complement strand
TCACAATCAGCGCACCTACCGGCACTTCTCCCACCTCTTGCGCTTGATAGGCTAATTGCAGCGCTTGGCCCATCCAATATTCATCATCAGGCAACACAAGCCTCAACACCTAATTTCGCAAACAATTGCGCATCTTTATTCATTTTAGGATTCGCTTCAGTAAGCAATTTATCACCAATGAAAATCGAATTTGCACCCGCAAAAAAGCATAAAGCTTGTAATTCATCACTCATTTCTGTGCGCCCTGCTGTCAATCGCACGACTGAATGTGGCATTAGAATTCGTGCGGTCGCTATCGTGCGCACCAATTCAATACCTTCTACCTGTTTTGCATCGGCTAACGGGGTGCCTTCCACCGGAATCAAGCGGTTAATCGGGACACTCTCCGGTGGCGTTTCCAAATTGGCCAATGTCTGCAAAAACTCTATACGGTCTTCACGTGTTTCGCCTAAACCTAAAATTCCGCCACAACACACTGAAATACCGGCTTCACGAACACGTTCTAACGTATCCAGGCGATCGCTAAAGGTACGCGTCGTGATGACTTTTTCGTAATAACTGGGTGATGTATCGATGTTATGGTTATAAAAATCTAACCCTGCTTCTTTTAGTACACCTGCCTGGTCTTGTGACAGCATGCCCAAGGTCATACACGTTTCCATACCCAAGTCCTTCACCCCTTGGATCATGTTGGCCAATTCCGGCATGGCTTTATCGGGCGGACTTCGCCATGCTGCGCCCATACAAAAGCGCGTCGCACCATTCGCTTTGGCTTCGCGCGCCTTGTCCAATACTTCGCCAATACTCATCAGCTTTTCTTTTTCAACATGCGTCGAATAATGGCCGCTCTGCGCACAATAACCACAATCCTCAGGACAAGCACCGGTTTTGATACTGAGTAACTGCGCAAGCTGAATCGCATTCGGATTGTGGTTATCTTTATGAATAGTATGCGCTTTGTAAAGCAACTCGGTGAAGGGACGGATATAAATATCCGTTACAGCCGCGTGAGTCCAACGGGGAGATAGTGTCATGAATATACGCCTGTTTTTTAAAGATGTTAAACATGATAAAGTTCCCACTTTGTTTGTCAAGGTAAACCTATGATTCCAGACAATTTAATCGCCAAGGACCTCCAGCATATTTGGCATCCTTGCAGCCTTATGAAGGATTTTGAACGCTATCCACCCCTGATTGTACATTCTGCGAAGGGTAGCTATTTAGAGACTAACGAGGGCCAATTAATCGATGGAATCTCCAGTTGGTGGTGCAAGTCATTGGGCCATCAGCACCCAGCCATCATGACCGCTATTCGCGATCAATTAGACCGTTTTGAACATGTCATGCCTGCCAATACAACCCATCCCAGCATCGTAGCGTTGAGTGAAGCCTTAGCAGAAATTACTCACAAACAACACGTGTATTTTGCAAGCGACGGCGCTTCTGCAATTGAAATTGCGATTAAACTTGCGATTCAAGCCACCGCCATCAAAGGCCAACCCGAAAGACATCACATCATTGCCCTTCGTCATGCCTATCATGGTGAAACCTTAGGCGCCTTATCCGTTAGCGATTTGGCCATATTTAAACATGCTTGGTCTCAATTTGGATTTCCTTGTCATTTTCTAGATCCCATTCCTTATGTATGCGATATCCATGATCCGTTATGGCAATGTGCCGATCCTTACTGGGCAAGCATCGTCAAACAACTAGATGCCGTCAAACACCTATCCTGTGCGATTATCGTAGAACCTATCGTTCAGGGTGCCAACGGCTTATGGCCCTATAGCGCTGATTTCTTGTCAAAATTAGCCGCTTATGCTAAACAACATGATATCTATCTTATCGCCGATGAAATCATGACCGGGCTCGGACGTACCGGTGAATGGCTTGCCTGTGATCATGCCGGAATACAAGCCGATATGGTGTGTTTATCGAAGGGATTAACCTCAGGATCCGTGCCTTTATCCTGTGTACTGATCGATCATTCTATCTATGAATTGTATTACGATCAAACCAACCCTCAGCATTATTTTTTACATTCACATACGTATAGCGGTAATCCCCTAGCGGTAGCAGCAGCGCTCGCCACGATTGAAACGATGCGCACTGAAGGTATCAACCAACAAGCGCGCGAATTAGGTTCCTACATGCAGCGTTGTTTTAGTGACGTCATAACACGTTCTGGACAATTTACTCATCTTCGTGGTGTTGGTGCGATGGTTGCTGCTGACTTTTTAGGGGATTGCGACACTAATTTTAGTGTGTGTTTTGCGCAAGAGGCTCAAAAAAGAGGGGCATTGCTCCGCACCATAGGACAAACCCTCTACTGGTTTCCACCCTTAAATACAACACTAGCTACCATTGATAGACTTGCTGATATCACTGATCAAGCGATCCAAGCAGTGTTGCAGGAGCATGCGCTATGTACTGTGTAGGTTTAACAGGGGCGATAGCGAGTGGCAAGTCGACTGTCGCAGCGATGTTTGCAAAGCTAGGCGTCGATGTGATTTCAGCCGATCATATTGCTCGTCAGCTAACCGCCACCGCTGAGCCCGCTCTTGCGGCTATTGTCGCATATTTTGGGCAGACTATTTTGGATGAAGACCAAGCGCTAAATCGCGCCGCTTTGCGCGACCGCATTTTTCAGTCGACTGAAGCGCGCCACTGGTTAGAGCAGTTACTTCATCCCTTAATTCGAGATCGTATTAGTCAAGCGATTCAAACGTGCAACGCACCCTACTGTATCATTGAAATTCCCTTATTAACGCGCAGGGCGGACTATCCCTATTTAAACCGTGTATTATGGATCGCCGCTGAAGAAACTCATCAGATTCAACGCGTTATGGCCCGAGATAACTGTTCTATGACCCAAGTAATAGCGATTCTTGATAGCCAAGCCAATCCCGAAGCGTATCGGGAATTAGCGGATGATGTTTTAATTAATAATCAAGCCATTGCGAATCTGCAATATCACGTTGAACATTTACACCAGCAGTACAGGACTTATGCAAAAAAACCGAGTTAAAACGGATTTGGGCGCGTTATACCGACAAAGGAGATTAAAGTGCTTTCAAAAAAATTAATTTTTACTCAAGCGCGCGAAACATTAGCGTACCAAGGGCTGTATCAACTGGTCTACCTAATCAAAGTGAATCAAGAATGGGCTGTTGTAAAAGACTTGTTAAGTGTCCCGCACCACACGTTAGGACTTGAAGCAGGTTCTAAACCAGAATTACTCGCTGTTATTGTGATGCTGGAGCAAACCAAGTCCGTTATCGTATGTAATGGCTATAAAGACAGGACTTATATTCGTACAGCCCTTATTGCCCCAAAGATGGGTCATACGGTCTATATCATCATTGAAAAAATTTCAGAGTGGGTAATTATCAAACAAGAGTCGAGGCGCTTAGGCATACGACCGCAAATTGGTGTTCGAATCCGCTTAGTGTCTAAAAGCGCAGGACTTTGGAAAGATACCGGCGTTGAAAAATCTAAGTTTGGCTTATCTGCAACGCAAGTTTTACAGTTGGTTTCTCAAATAACGCACGACGCGATGTTGGATTGTTTACAAATAATGCATTGTCACATGGGATCCGAAATCGCTAATATCCAAGACATCAGGGACAGAATGCTCCATGAATTACAGTCTGTATGACTATGCCTTCGTTATTCTCTCTAGTATTCAACACCTTTGCAGGGAAGCACACTTACCCGAACCTAATATTATCACCGAATCAGGACGTGCCTTGACTGCCCATCACGCCGTCCTAATCACGAATATTATCGATATCGATCAGGGTTATGAAGAGATGCCCCTCCCGATCAATCAAGATAACACTGCTCCGGTGGTGTTAGAGATGTGGCAACACTTTCAGTCCTTACCAACCTGCACTCCTGCTGAAGTGTCTTCAGCAGCTTATGAATTATTAATCCGTGCACAAAACAACTTTCTGCACGGAAAGATTTCTTTGCAAGACAAAGCAACCATCGAATCCTTGTTCAAAAAAATCTGTCTGGAAATATACAATAATCCAGATGCGAGCGATGCCATTTATCGTTCTTTTTATGATCAACTTTCAGAAAAGCCCGTCACTAAAATAGTTTGTAATCTTTCATTTTTTCAATCTATCCCAGATGCTTGGGCATTGAATCAAGTGTTCCCAGTGGCGCCTATTTCACAGCTGTTAAACACAGCATATATGCCCAGTATTTTAGGAGACCTAACCTGTGATTCAGATGGTACTTTGAATCGCTATTTGAGCGGTGGGCGGGCCATTCGACTATTGCTCTGCCAAAATTTGATAAACACATGCCTTATCATTTAGGTTTTTTCTTAGTAGGCGCTTATCAGGAAATTTTAGGCAATTTACACAATTTATTTGGAGATACACATTCAGTGGCGGTGAGTCTAAGTGGAGACGGTCATTTTTCTTTATCCCATATGTGCGACGGCGATAGCGTATCGAATGTATTATCAGCCGCACATTTGGACTGTAAAAAGCTATTATTATCGTGCAAACAACAGTTGAAACGGTCTGATTTACCCGACAACATCAAACAGTTATACTTGATGGAGCTTTCAAGTATTTTTTCCCAATCCACTTATTTACGTATCTAGGAGGTACACGTGCAAACACCTAAAGAGGCAGGTTTTTCAATGCCAGCAGAATGGCACCCCCATAGTGGGTGCTGGATGGCTTGGCCTTGCCATAGGCCTACTTGGCAAAACATTGGATTACAACGCGCCCGTGAATCCTACGCACGCGTAGCACAAGCCATTCAACGATTTGAACCGGTCACCCTGCTCGTCAATCCTGGAGAAGAGGCCTCCGCAAAAGCATTATGCGGACCGCATATTCGCCGAATCACTCTATCGATAAATGACTCTTGGTTACGCGATACGGGGCCTAGTTTTTTATTGAATGCCGACCAGCAATTGGCAGGCGTTGATTGGATTCACAATGCATGGGGGAATAACTATAAGCCTTATGATTTGGATAATCAAATTGCTGGTGCCGTGCTGAATATGCCCCAAGCTCAAGCATTTCAAGCACCTCTCGTCATGGAAGGGGGTGCTTTTCATGTCGACGGAGAAGGTACGCTCCTGACCACACGAGAATGCCTTTTAAATCCTAACCGAAATCCACACCTATCTGAGGAACAGATTACGCAGTATTTGCAAGACTATTTAGGGATTCAATCCGTTATTTGGTTAAATCAAGGATTAGTGGGAGATGAAACGGACGGTCATGTTGATGAAATTGCTTGTTTTATTGCCCCAGGCCGAGTGTTTTGCTTGATTACAAACGACCCCACAGATATCAATTATCCAAGATTGCAAGAAAACTATAGCGTATTAAAACAGAGTCGAGATGCCAAAGGCCGTCTCTTGGATGTCATTCCGATTGAGCAACCACCAGCAACCTATCTCAACCAAGAGCGTTTAACGCTGTCTTATATTAATTTTTATGCTGCAAACGGCGGCATCGTCATGCCTGAATTCGGCTATAAATCATACGATGATGCTGCCAAATCTATAGTTGAGGAACAATTTCCGGATCGGATTATCACTCAGATTGATGCGCTCGATGTATTTGCAGGCGGCGGCGGAATTCATTGTATTACACAACAGCAACCCCAGTCGAGAAACGACCAGGACTTACCCAAAAACCCGAGCTCTTCTTTGGATTTAGCATTGAATAAGGTCATTTAGTCATCTAAATTCCCTCATTAAATCCTAAATCCGCTTCGACTTGTCGAGGTTTTTCGTAAGTCCTGAGGACGACTAGACACGACATTTAACACGAATAAATTGTTTACATCAAGACTGTAGAAAAGTTAACCCACCTTAGTTACAATGAGCGATTGCAACGTTTATTACTGTGAATGAAGGTTCGGTTAATTTGAAAAAAATATCCTACGTTTGGAAATCAGGTCTTTGGGCATTGATTAGTCTTTTGTTCATCATGACCACTTGCGTTGTTATGCTTTATATTTATGCGCAAAGCCAGCTCCCTGATGTCGCCACCCTGAAAACCGTGGAACTTCAAGTCCCGTTGCAAATCTTTACTAAAGATGGATTGCTCATTCAAGAGTATGGTGAAAAGCGTCGTATCCCTCTAAAATATGATCAAATCCCTGCAACCTTAATAAACGCTTTACTCGCTACAGAAGATCAGCGCTTTTTTGATCATCCCGGCGTGGATATTCTAGGCTTGGGACGCGCTGCGGTTCGCATGATTCAAACTAGAACCAAATCGCAGGGAGGGAGTACTATCACCATGCAGGTTGCACGTAATTTTTTTCTAAACAGCCGCAAAACTTTTTTACGTAAATTCAATGAAATTATGCTGGCAATCAAAATTGATCGCGAGCTCAGCAAAGAGAAAATTTTAGAATTATATCTCAATCAAATCTACCTGGGTAATCGTGCCTATGGCGTGGGTGCGGCTGCCATCATTTACTATGGTAAGCCCCTAAAAGAACTCAATCTTGCGCAGCTTGCGATGATAGCCGGTTTGCCGCAAGCACCGTCTATTCATAATCCGATTATCAATCCTGTCGCTGCAAAAAAGCGTCGCGATCATGTTTTAGAAAGGTTGTATGAAGAAAAATACATCACGCTTGATCAATATCAAGACGCCATCCAACAACCGTTAACAGAGTATTATCATAATACCATTTCACAGGTACGTGCTCCGTATGTCGCTGAAATGATCCGTCAGTCATTAGTCGAACATTTTGGCCAGGAAGCGTATACCAAAGGATACAAGGTCTATACGACTATTGACAGTAAACTCCAGATCGCAGCTAACCAAATCACCGAAGATCATTTGCTTGCTTACGATCATCGCCATGGTTATCGCGGTCGTTCTGGTAAAATATCAATCAACGACTCAACGATACTTCGTAATGAAAAACTCCATCATTTTCCCATTATCAATGATCTCCAACCCGCTATGATTCTTAAGGTTGAGGATCACAGTGCCCTTGCGGTCAATCAGCACAATAAAACAATTAACCTATCCTGGAATAGCCTTTCATGGGCACGCCCCGAACTTCAAAAAGGGTATGTCGGGAAAGCACCCGTTAATGCCCATCAAATCCTACAGCGAGGAGACGTTGTCTATATTCGTGAAAAAGATGACCAATGGGAGCTTGTTCAAAATCCAGAAGCCGAAGTTGCCTTGGTTGCGATTAACCCGAACAACGGAGGAATAGAAGCGTTAGTGGGCGGTTTCAACTTCGAAAAAAGCAAATTCAACCGAGCTACACAATCTGAGCGACAACCCGGCTCCAGTTTTAAACCGTTTATTTATGCCGCTGCATTAAACAAAGGGTATACGCTTTCAACTCTTATCAACGATGCGCCTATCGTCATCCGCAGCCCGAGCCAACCCGAATGGCGTCCACATAATGACAACCTGACTTTCGGGGGTCCTACTCGGTTAAAGGCTGCGTTAGCACGCTCTCGTAACTTAGTGTCCATTCGCATATTAGACGATATCGGCATTGATTATGCCATCGATTTTGCGACACGATTTGGTTTTAGAAGAGAGACTTTACCTCATGCCTTATCTTTAGCATTAGGAACATTAACCGTAACGCCGATTGATTTAACAGCTGCCTACGCCATATTGGCTAATGGCGGTTATAAAATAGAACCTTACCTCTTCGATCATATCACGAATACTCGCGGTGAAATATTACTCCAGGCGAAACCCTCACAAGTGCTGGATGGCATCGATGAAGTAAATAGCGATGTGATAGCACCGCGTGTTATCCCGGAAGATATTGCTTTTTTGATTAACTCCGCCTTGCAAAGTGTTATTCGACAAGGGACTGCATCCGCAGCAAAAGTACTCAATCGTCAAGATATTGCTGGAAAAACCGGCACAACGAATGATAAAGTGGATGCATGGTTTTCGGGTTACAATCGCGATCTCGTCGTTACCACTTGGGTCGGGTTTGATACGCCTAAACCCTTACGGGAATATGCAGCAGCGTTGGCCTTACCTATGTGGATAGATTTTATGCGAATCGCACTTGAAGGCAAGCCCGAGCACACGCTGGCCGAGCCTCGCGGCATTGTCTCAATAGGAATCAACCCTACTAATGGACTCCGCGCTCGACCCAATCAACTCAATACAGTTACGGAATATTTTAAAGAAACGCAGTTGCCACCCTTAGATGAAGAAACAAGTTCTGATTTAGGAAGCGAGCAAGGCAGTGATGAAAGTTTGTTTTAAGGTACCTTAAAGGAAACGCCCTATTTGACGTTGCTCCGCGTTTTAGAAATTGTGGTGAATAGATACGTTTCAGGTACCCCATCCTGAGCGCAACGAACGATCGGCGTATTTTCGTGTATCGTCACTGTGCAAAAGATCCTTCGCTGCGCTCGGAATGAGGATGCGATCCAAATATTTGAACATAAGGAGAATAATGTGAGCATTGGTCAAGATAGTTTGAAAACCCGGGATACCTTAACAGTCGGGGATAAGACATTTCATTATTTCAGTTTGCAGAAAGCAGCTCAGTCGCACTTCAAGGATATCAATCGTTTACCGTACTCTCTGAAGGTGCTCTTAGAAAACCTTCTCCGTTTCGAAGATGGGACAACGGTTACGACGCAAGATATTGCAGCACTCGCGAACTGGAGTCAAACTAAAACATCTACGCATGAAATTGCCTTTCGACCCGCGCGCGTATTGATGCAAGATTTCACTGGGGTTCCTGCCGTCGTTGATTTAGCTGCTATGCGTACCGCGATCCAACAAATGGGTGGCGATCCAAAAAAAATATCGCCTTTATCGCCTGTTGACTTGGTCATTGATCACTCAATCATGGTCGATTTTTTCGCCAAGTCAGACGCTTTAGCAGACAATTCTGTTATAGAAATGCAGCGCAATTATGAACGCTATGAATTTTTACGCTGGGGCCAACAGGCGTTTACTAATTTTCATGTGGTTCCACCGGGTACCGGGATTTGCCATCAAGTCAATTTAGAATATTTGGGAAAAACAGTTTGGCAAAATAAAGAAGGCGATGATTATTATGCGTATCCTGACACGTTGGTAGGGACAGATTCCCATACGACCATGATCAATTCTTTGGGGATTTTAGGATGGGGTGTCGGTGGTATCGAAGCCGAAGCAGCAATGCTGGGCCAACCCGTATCCATGCTGATTCCAGAAGTCATCGGGTTTAAACTTATAGGTAAACTCTCAGAAGGCGTTACCGCTACGGACTTAGTGCTCAC
>CANNJG010000065.1 GCA_947504795.1 Legionellaceae bacterium | reverse complement strand
TATTATATAACGTGCATTTTCAAAATGTACACATTAACACGTTATTGATTGATTTAGCTAAAGAACCACAAGAAGAGAACACTATTCCATCGCGCTTTAATCACCGTAACTGAAAAAATACAGTGTCGCTTGCCTATTGATTGAATATCAAAAATGGCTAAAGTCGAGATTAAGCAGGATTCAAATAACGATGATTTAAAACGTAAAAGATATATTGCAGTTGCTGCCAAAATGGCGCGTGTAGTCTATGGCATCATTAAAAATGTTAATACATCATAAGCAGGTGTCGCTAACGCGACCTGTTTTTAACCCACTCACCCTAACCCTCTCCCCCACGCTGTGGGCGGTGGAGAGGGGATGAGACGGTGTGGCCTGAGAGGACAGATTTATGATTTATTTTTCGGGAATATAAGTGAAAATGATAAATTCAACTTGAGACTGACTGTTTTTGTTTGATTTTAGCTAAAAAGAGGCCGATTAACGGACGAAATAACATTGATCACTTTTTTGCCGATCAATTTAGGGCATACACCAGAATTGTCAACTGGCCCTAATTGCGTGTATGCTGTTTGCTAGCAGTTAACTTATCGGAGTCAAAGATGCTGCACACTAAATTCTTAACCTACATAAAATCGATAAAATGCAATATTGATCAAACCGACAGAATTAATCGTACCGTTATTGGCGTTTTTCTTTGCCTAGGCGTTTTATTGCACTTAGGTGCGCTTACTTGCTTTTTACTCGGCGTGATTTTGATAGCGGAAGGCATCATAGGCTGGTGCTCTATTCCTATTCTAATAGAAAAAATAAAAATCAACATAAAAAAAGTCAAATAAACAAACAGGTACCCCCATGGAACAAGAGTGCATGGAATATGATGTCGTGATCGTGGGGGGGGGGCCGTCTGGTTTGTCTGCAGCGATTCGTTTAAAACAATTAGCACAACAGCATCAACGTGATATCAGTGTCTGCATCCTAGATAAAGGCTCACAAATCGGCGCGCATATTCTTTCAGGCGCTGTACTAGAGCCCCGATCCCTCCAAGCGCTTCTGCCAGACTCATGGCAATCTGCACCACTCAGTACGCCTGTCACGCACGATGCCTTTTATTATCTGACCGCACAACGCGCTGTGCCGCTTCCTACCCCAGCACCCATGCGTAATCAAGGAAATTATATCATTTCGCTAGGCGAGCTTTGTCAGTTTCTAGCTAAACAAGCTGAGTCTTTAGGCTGTGAAATTTATCCTGGATTTGCTGCAAGTCAAATTTTATTTGACGATAACAACACGGTATGTGGCGTCGCCACAGGAGCTGTTGGTGTGGATAAGCAAGGCGAGCCGACAGATCGATACCAACCCAGTATGCAATTAAAAGCTAAGCAAACCCTATTTGCTGAAGGATGTCGCGGTCAACTCAGCCAGCAATTAATCCGGCATTTTCACTTAGACAAGGACTGCGATCCCCAAACCTATGCGTTGGGCCTCAAAGAAATATGGACCATCCCGGAAGCACAACATAGTCTTGGACATGTCGTTCATACGGTCGGTTGGCCGTTGACCCAAGCTATTTACGGTGGTTCCTTCATTTATCATTTGGCAGATAATAAAATAGCACTGGGTTTGGTCATCGGTCTTGATTATACGAATACATGGTTAAATTTATTCGCTGAATTTCAACGTTTCAAAACCCATCCTTACATGCGTACCCTGCTTCAAGGCGGCGAACGTATCGCATACGGTGCACGCGCATTAAACGAAGGGGGTTGGCAATCCCAACCCAAATTGAGTTTTTCAGGCGGCGTCTTAATTGGCGATGCGGCAGGTTTTCTGAATGTACCTAAAATCAAAGGTATTCATACTGCAATGCAATCCGGGATGACGGCGGCCGAAACGAGTTATGCCACGATAACCCAATCAAATTCTGGCTTTAATGAAAATTTTGCCTATGCAGAAGCCATGAAAACATCATGGGTTGAGCGCGAACTTTACACGGTTAGAAATATACGCCCAGGATTTCGTTTTGGATTATTGCCGGGTTTAGCATTTGCGGCTTTTGAAACCTATATCACCCGCGGTCACTCGCCCTGGACATTGCATAATCATGCAGATTATCAATCATTGAAACCTGCGGGCAATACACAACCGATTAACTACCCGCCTCCTGATGGTAATTTCAGTTTTGACATTTTATCCTCTGCTTATTTATCCAATACATACCACGAGGAAAACCAACCATGTCATTTAACCCTTAAAGATCAAGCATTAGCACTCTCTGTGAATTATCAACAGTATGCTTCTCCAGAAACACGCTATTGCCCTGCTGGCGTTTATGAGCTTGTTCAACAAGCCGATGGCGTGCGTCTTCAAATCAATTCACAAAATTGCTTACACTGCAAAGCATGTGATATCAAAGATCCGAAGCAAAACATCGTTTGGACCGCACCTGAAGGATCCGGTGGCCCCAATTACGTCGGTATGTAGCCCACTTTACCGTGACACTGTTTCCATTTTTTTTGACTGCCGCAAGGGCAAGACTCATTGCGAGAAACCAATTGCGTCGACTGGGGTAATGTTTGTCCATCCACGTAAAACCACTGGCCTAATATGCGCTTAAATCGACTCCTCTCATGCATGCGATGAAGAATGTTACCCTCTACAAAACGTGCAATAAATTCGACTTCGGCTTCATTGTCCGAAAGTGTCACGGTACTTAGAACTTGTAATCCTAGCCATATCATGCGTTTTGCCCATTCTGCAGCGGCTTGGAGATCAAAGCCAAGACTTGCCTTACCTTGCATCGTACTTTGAATATACGCGATATTGCCTAAACAATAGGCGGCATAGCGAGAGCGCATCAATGCCTCTGGAGTGGATGCAATTTGATGATGTTTATGTAAGGGCTCACAACACTGCTGATAAAAACTTCCTGACCCGCAGCAACACGTTGCTGTCATACTATGACTCATCAGCCGTCATGTTAAACGCGTCTAAAAATGCCTTATAACCCCCTTTATAATCTTCAATGGCACCTTGAGGGGGAAAATAAACTACCCGAGTTGCGAATTTTTCAATAAAATGTCGATTGTGACTCACAACCAATAAGGTGCCTGTATAGCTACGCAGCGCATCTGCCAACGCTTCAATGGTTTCTATATCCATATGATTCGTAGGCTCATCTAAAATCAAAACATTAGGTGCTTCTAGCATAACCTTAGCCATCAATAACCGCGCAGATTCACCCCCGCTTAAGGTTAAGATATCTTTTTGAACATCATCTTTTACAAATAGCATTTGTCCAAGCATTTTTCGTATTTGCTGCTCAGACACTTCCGTGACCACATCACCTAGCCATTGCAATACCGTTTTTGACTCATTCAAAAGTTCATGGTGATCTTGTGAACAATAACTGATTCGTACTTCCTGGCCCCACTGAATATGACCTTCATCTGGTGGTATATGATCTAATAAAATTTTGAGTAAGGTCGATTTTCCGCGTCCATTTGCGCCAACAATGGCACATTTATCGTGGCGTTGCAGATTGAAATGTAAATTTTTAAACAAAAGCTTTTCTTTAAACGATTTTCCCAATGCTTCAACCCGACACACCAATTTGGCAGATGGCCTTTTGGGAACAATTTGGAATACAGGGGCCATTCGTGAAGTTTTCTGGACATCAGGTATTTCAATTTTTTCCATCATTTTAATTCGAGACCGCGCTTGCGCTGCTTTAGAGGCTTTGGCTTTAAACCTATCAACAAATTTTTGCATATGCGCCAGCTTCTCTTCGACACTGCGTCTTTCTACCAGCTTTTGATCTTGAATCAGTTGTTTTTCAGACAAAAATTTATCGTATTGACCAGAATACTGGCGAACCTCACCATAATCGATATCTAAAATATGATCAGCAAGATGATTGATGAAATCCATATCATGTGAAATAAACACCAACAACCCTTTGAATTCTGTAGCCAAATAATGTTCTAACCATCGGATCGACTCAATGTCTAAATGGTTTGTCGGTTCATCTAACAATAAAATAGGCGGATTCTGAAAAAGGGTTTGGGCAAGTAATACGCGGAGTTTATATCCTCCTGACAACATGCGTAACGGTTGGCTGTGATAGGCGATGGGAATACCCAAACCCAATAAAATTTTTTCAATTTGAATAGGTGCCGTATAGCCATCTTGATGATAAATAAGATCTTCTAATTCAGCAAAATGCATGCCTTGCGCATCGGACCAGGACTCGATGGCCATTAACTCATTTTTTTGGTTGATTGCAGCCGCAAGTTTCGGCTTGCCATCGAGTACAATATTGGAAATAAGCGTATCCTCATAGCGAAATTGGTCTTGTTTTAACCAGCCAATGCTCGCATCTTTGGGAGTAATGATATCGCCGGAAGTGGGTTCTTCTTCGTGAGTTAACAAACGGAATAAGGTAGACTTACCACAACCATTCGCGCCCACGAGGGCGTAGGCTTGACCGGTATTTAAAATCAGGTTCACGTCAAAGAACAATAATTTCTGTCCAAACGTAATACTTAATTGGTTTAAAGTTATCATGGTTTACATCAATTCATCAAAAAAAGGTCTCTAGTCTCCACCATTCCTGACACTCGGAGAAACGCCAGACTTGAGAACAGGCAAAAGAGCTGAATAATTACAAACAAACAACCCATCTGATAAAGCTAGCCTCTAAACTATGATTTATCAGATGGGTTGCACAAAAAAATACACTAAGACAACGTGATAAGGGAATGGTTACTCGTCAGTTAAGCGAAAATATTTTGTTCCAAAGTAACGATGTAATTTTTTACGTATGGTGCCGCGACTAATCCCCAACATTCTTGCAGCTTGTAACTGATTCCCACGTCGTTTCTCCATAACCGCTTGTAACAATGGCGGTTCAACTTCAGACAGTATCATGTCATACAAATCGGTTACCGACTTATTTTTGTTTTCAGCTAAAAAGCGAGACACCAACCCATAAACCAAATCCTGCAGACCCTGATCTTGTTTGGTAATATCCACAACACTTTCCGTCTCAGTAGCAGTAACAGTAACAGCCATTTCAATATCCTTATTTTAGTTAATCAATCAATTAACTTGCGTCCATTACTTCTGCAAGCAAAATTAATTGTACATCAAGCTTAAATGATACGCTACAGTAGAATAGTATTTTTTCTTAGTGTATTTATTCTGAAACTTATGACATTCGGCACATTGCAAGAAATGGTAGGCTGGGCCTTGTGAGCCCAGCACCGATTGAATAAGAAGGATCGCTATGCGTCTACTAAAAGCTGATTCATGCGTTTCACAAACTCGGCAGGATTGTCCAATTGCCCGCCTTCAGCAATCACAGCCTGTTCAAATAAGACATTCACCCAGCGCTCAAACTTTGCATCATCCTGAATATCGTGTATCCGCTTAATCAGCGCATGTTCTGGATTAATTTCAAAAATAGGCTTACTCATGGGTAGGCTTTGTCCAGCAGACTGCAAAATGCGCTGCATTTCGAGTCCCATATCATGTTCATCGGCTACGATACAGGCAGGAGAATCCGTCAAGCGATTGGTCAACTGTACATCTTTAACTTTAGCTTCCAAAATGGTTTTGATTTGTGCCAACATGGCTTGGAATGATTCTTCCTGTTCTTTTACTTCGGTTTCATCATTCTCGAAATCCACCTTACCTTTGGCAATTGACTGTAGTTTTTTACCTTCGAATTCGGATAGATGTCCAACTAACCACTCGTCAATTCGATCCGACAATAGCAATACTTCGATACCTTTTTTCTTGAATATTTCTAAATGAGGACTATTTTTTGCGGCGTTATAACTGGAAGCCGTAATATAATAAATCTTATCTTGTTTCTCCTGCATGCGCGTTACGTAATCGGCTAGCGAAACGGTTTGAGCATCTGAATCACTTGTCGTTGTTGTAAAACGCAATAATTTAGCAACAGCGTCACGATTTGCAAAGTCTTCAACAGGGCCTTCTTTCAAAACCAAACCAAACTCTTTCCAAAACGTTTGATACGTGTCAGGCGAATCTGTACTCATTTTTTCTAACATCGATAAAATACGTTTGGTACAAGCAGAGCGAATATTATCAACTTGTTTGTTGTCTTGTAGAATTTCCCGTGACACGTTCAGAGGTAAATCACTCGCATCGACAATCCCTTTAACAAATCGTAAGTAACGAGGTAAAAATTGAGACGCATCATCCATGATAAAAACACGCTTTACATACAATTTCAAGCCATGTTTCACATCTTGTTGCCACAAGTCGTAGGGCGCATGACCCGGCACATATAAAAGGGTGATGTATTCATGTTTACCTTCCACATGGTTATGAGACCATATCAATGGATCTTGGTAATCATGAGAAATATGTTTATACAAGGATTTATAATCATCTTCGGCAATTTCAGATTTTTGTTGTGTCCATAACGCGGTTGCTTTATTGATAGTTTCAAAGGCAAGTTCTTTGGATGTTTCTTCTTTTGTCTCTTCTGCAGCATCGTCAGGTACGTTTGCCTTGATTTGCATCGCAATTGGCCAAGAAATATGATCCGAGTACTTGGTGACAATCCCTTTCAAACGCCAATCGCTTAAAAATTCTTCTGCATCGGCCTTAAGATGTAAGACCACTTCCGTTCCACGGGTCGTTTTCTTGGCATGCGCAATTGTAAATTCGCCATCGCCAGTCGATTCCCACACAATCCCTTGGTCGACCGGGAGTCCTGCACGTCGGCTTTTCAATACGATGCGATCTGCGACGATAAAGGCTGAGTAAAACCCGACTCCAAATTGACCAATCAGATTTGAATCCTTGGCCTGATCTCCCGTCAAATGACTAATAAATTCTTCTGTTCCTGATTTGGCAATCGTTCCTAAATTCGTAATTGCTTCGTCCCAGCTCATACCAATGCCGTTATCGCTAATCGTCAGTGTTTTTTGCTTAACATCGAAGGCCAGACTAATTTTTAGGTCCGAATCTTTTTCGAATAAGCCCGCATCGGATAGGGCTAAAAAACGCAGCTTATCTAATGCATCGGATGCATTTGAAACCAGTTCACGTAAGAAGATTTCTTTATTACTGTATAAAGAATGGATCACCAAATGGAGCATCTTTTTAACTTCCGTTTGGAATCCCATTGTTTGCTTCTGTTGTTTTTGACCCATGTTTGTCACTCCTTAAAAATAATAACTAAGTCTCATATAGGGATAGATTGCGGAACATTCAAGGGGGGAGACGTGATTATCCAAGAAAAAAACGCGCATCACGCTTTTTTAATCTTCGAAAGTCTATTTAACTGACGTAAGGGCTCAATAGGGAGCTGATCATAAAACACAACGAACAAGCGTGAACGTTTATTGCCTGTCGAAAGATGCAACACCATATAGAATCCTGTATCGACAACTATTCGCATAAGCGCGTAAGCGATGCGATTACCTTGATTATCTGTGATAATCCATGCATCACGCTCAAGTTGCAAGCTTTGCAACTTGGGATGCGGGTAGGGATGTCGAACTATTTGCCATGTAGCGTAACCTAGGCATAGATGAATCATTATGCGGATCAAAATGGGTGGATCGGAATATTGGATACTGACGAAAAACGCTAATGCACACAACAAACCGCCTAAATGCCGATAGGTTTTTGAAGGGTTATTCAGGGGAAGAGACAGATCGAATAAGCCTGACAACATTAAAAAATTCCTTGTTTATAGGCGACTCATATCCCATGCACCATGCATATAAATCGGGATCGGTGCTCATCAGAAATGCCTCAAATTGTTCCAGTTGTTGTGAGGTCATGCTATCCAAATGGGTTTCCAAAAATCGCCCTAGAATCAAATCCAATTCTAACATGCCACGACGACATCGCCAGCGAATTTTTGCTTTATGTTGTTCATGATTCATAACCGAAAACCCCTATTAAACTGCGCAAATAGTCCTCTATTTTCGTCAATGCGTCAAGTTGATAATAATCCTGCAGCGTTTCCGGTTGAAACCAAGCGCTAAAATAATATTTGACTAAACTTTTGCTGTGTAAGACTGCTTGATGGTCATTGTCTAATAAACGTGCTAATCCTTGAATATGCTGCGTAAAATAATCAACACAGCGTGCAAAACTGCGATCTGCCTCCGCCACAGGTTCGATTTGCAATAACTGTTGATACAACCAAGGGCGCCCTGTTCCAGCGCGAGAAATCATGTAAGCATCACAGCCACTTTCAGCCATCAAGCGTTGCAAGGATGCACTATCGTGAATATCCCCGTTTGCAATGACAGGAATCGTTGCAGCTTTTTTGATGGCAGCGATGGGCTGACTGTTGGACGGAATGTCATAGTCATCCTGCCAGCGGCGCCCATGCACAATCACCGCATCAGCACCCGCGCTGGCGATTGCCGCGACTATCTTAGTATCGTTTTCATTTCCTTGAATACGAATTTTCACGGTAACCGGGATTTGTACACTTGATTTAACTGCGTCAATAATCCTAATCAGTCGTTCTGGGTCTTTGAGCAAGGCTGATCCGGCACCTTTTTTACGAATTTTAGGTTTTGGACACCCACAATTCAGATCAATGATATCGGCGCCAATCGACTCCAAATAACGCGCCGCTTGCGCAATAATGTCCGGTTTATCCCCACTTAATTGATAACAGAGCACGCGCTCATCCGGCGCGCGCGCGACGAATCGTGGTGGTTGGCGATACAAAAGGTCATGCGCAGAGATCATTTCTGATACGCTGTAGGCGGGTTGTTCGAAGAGCGCATACATCGCTCGAAAGGGCGCACAACTATATCCGGCTAGAGGGCCTTGAATCAGACGATGCGGTAACGTCAAGGACCCGAGTTGTAACTGACTATTGATATCCATGCTGATAAGTATATACTCGTTGTGTATGAAACCAAAGACATCTTATTCGGTCAACGACCGATATTTCACAGCATTCCGCCCTCTTCCAGAAGAACTGGCACCTCCTACCGATCTACCTCTTCTCTTTGATTTACCCCATCCAGGCATAATGAAGGTTACAGGCGATCCGGCTCGACCTTTCTTGCAAGGCCAACTCTCTTGCGATGTTGAGGCCGTAACACCTGAACAAATGTGTCCTGGTGCGTTATGTAATCTCCAAGGTCGTATTTTAAATTTAGTCGATGTCATTGATTGGCAGGGTCTCCACCTTGTCATGCCTAACGATTTACTAGCGTTGACCCAATCTAATTTGAGCAGAGCTGCGTTATTCTCACG
>CANNJG010000064.1 GCA_947504795.1 Legionellaceae bacterium | reverse complement strand
TCGTCAAAATACTTCGATATGATGGAATTTTGGCAGTGGAAAAACGAGCAGGAATGTGTTCGCGTTCAAAACAAAGTGGTTTCAATTAATCAGTGAAAAAAGTGGTGAGGAGAAATCGTGGATCTTTACAGCAACTTTTGGACTTGATCGATTGTTGTGCCGGATGCCGGGCATTCCTTAACAGAAATTGGTATTGCTAAACAGTTAATTATGGCGAATGATAAATTTTCCTTAACATAAATAAGACGAACACCCCACGTTACACCCAGCGAAGCTGGGGGATCTCCCTTCAGTGGCTGAGCGTGATTTACGCAGGGTGCTGAGCAATTTGCAGGTATTCGCGGGTTTATTAGCACGGTACGGAAGCAAGGATTTAATGTCCTGAATTCCATTCAATCGGTTTTTTCTGGTCATATGCTCATCCCTGCAGGAAGTTGACAGGGTACAAACAGTCCAACACAACTAGGAATCACCTATGCATACGGAACCGTAATTTATCTCCTGACCAACAAACACAATAACGTCTTGTATACCGGCGTTACCAGCGAGACGTGGGATGTTACCATTATTTTAAATATTAAATATCCTTTTAAGATTTGCGAAAAATCGCTAATCCTTGAGTCCCAAACCAACGCGGATCGTCAACAAAAAAATAAGGTTGTAACCCTGGTATCGCTTGAATCAAGCGATACGGAGTAGTCACAAAATAGCGTTTACCCATCACATAAAATTCTTTTGTATTACGCGATGGATTGACGAATATCAGACCCTTCGGCACAGCGATCATCAGTTGCTTGAGGAAAGTTACAATGTCTGCTTCTGCTTCGATACCATTTTTAACCCCCAACAAATAAGGCACAAAAGCGGCATCATAAGTTTGCGTCGAAGTTTCTAATAGATCATCTACCGTACCGACATGAAATTGGATTTTTGCGCTCAACTCATAGGTTTGTTGAACTTTTTCGCGCAGCGCTTTTTGCACTAACCCTATCATATAAAAAATATACGTGCGTCTTAACCATTGTGGATTGAATAACCAATACAACCTGTTTACTATTTTTCCAATTGGCAGTGTCAATAAGGGCGGATACCAACACATTAAAGCATCTAACACTTCACCAATCGAGGGATAATGGGGTGCCTCACGATAATGGTAATACAACTTAAAGGCCTTCATCCACGCAAGCGTTACCGGATCTTTATCGTAAACCGTCACCGACTTTGCACCCGCTTCAGCGAGTAAGAAAGCACTTGCCCCAAATCCAGGGATGACTAAAATCGTCTGGTCAAGAATATGGGCTTTAATATCATAACGTCGCGCTTTTTTTCCTTTTAACACTGCCGATAAATAGCGCTCAGCTCCCATAGGATAAATTTGCACTTCTTTATTATCGGTTGCACGGTGCACTCGCTTGTCTAGAAGCCATTGCCGTTCTTGCTGACTCAACACTATTCTGTGCCCAAAATTAAAGTTTTGGTATGAGGATTATGCGAATAAGCTTTGAGGATATCTTTAACTAATTCTTCTACAATCGAGGATTGGCCGTCTTCTTCTATAAAAGCTCCTGCCGATTTCATTTTATTTAAACGCTCTGTCAGCTCTTTAGTAACTGAACCATTTGGAAACAGCGCGGCCAAGAATCGACGGGCTTCGGAGGGACCAATGTGACGATATAATTGGTTACGTACGCTCGCATCTTCTGCAGTAGTACTAAATGCCCATAATTCAACGGGTCCTAACGTTAAAGTCAACAATTGAATATTAATACCCATTTTCGTTGAAAACTGAGCTAAAAAAGTAGCGCCCCCATGACGAGGACCATGAACTTGGGTCCGTAAGGCTGTTTTTGCCGTTTCCGATAATCCAAAAATTTCACATGTTTTTTGCATCGTTTGTGCGGGGCCTGCATCCATAATAAAAATTGCAGTAGCGAAATCAATCATAACCGGATCAAAGTCGTCAAGAGACTGCGAGAGCAAAGAGATTTGCACATTCCATTTTCGACCCTCACGCATATCAACAATAACTTGGTCACGTACCGCTGACGATTTAGAAGTTCTATGGAACTCATCATAAACAATCCGTTTGGGATCTTCACGGATTTCTGTGACGCGTTGTTTGTGGTAGGGTTTATATTGGTCCGGAACGTTCGTCAAACTTTCTTCTGTCAAATAATAATGACGTGCCATCATATAGCGAGCCAACATATACATTACCGAGGTTTGACGATCCGCAGCTTCGCCACCACTTTTAGCGACTTCATCTAAATCCAAAGACACGACGCGGGCATCACCAATATCAAATGCTGTAACTCGCGATAGAATTGGATATTCACGGATGGCACCCGAAATCATTCTCGAAAACGAATTGATTAACGATTCCCCCGTAGGCGCTGTCACTTTCTCATATAAATCTTCAATCGACGGTGAACGGCAAATGGAAGCGGCATCTGCCAATAATGGCATCGCGTAGCGTTGTGCCAATAAAGCTTCGTGGATAAATCCAGCAGAATATAATGCATCGGTCACTTCCCACCACGTCGATTTTGAATCACGCACGAAGCCAATTTCTTCCAAAACACTATCAACAAATTCTTCCACACCTACAGCGTATGGGGCTGGCTTCACATCATCTGTCATGCTTTTATACAGTTCATCAACCACCATACCGACGAGATCGGGCATGGCATCATACGGTTTCACCGAACCCAAAGGAGTCGTCAACAACGTTAAGAAATTGACTAAAAATGAACGTTCTGACGCAGTAGGATAACGACAGCCCAATTGTGTATCGAAAGGATTAATCGAGTATTCTGGCGTCATCCGTAATCGGTGATAAGCAACCAAATGACGATCTTCTGGTTGTAAGGCTTCTTTCAATAATGAAATAAGTCCCGAGCTCGACGGCCCGATATCAATAATGGCAATTCTTGGTAACCGCGTCAAACCGGCTGACAAACATAAAGCTAAATTTTGTGCATTTGATAACACAGACTTACCCGACCCAGGACGAGCATACACCAGATCAATCCAGGTCGTTTGCTGGTTCGACCCTGGTTGAAATGGCCATAATTTGCCATCTGGTGAACGCAACAATAAAGCCCCCTTTTCCCAAGGAGAAGCAGGTCGCGTAAGCGGCAGCATTGATATCACCTCGGATAACGGAGCAACCGTGGGCGTGGCTGGGCTATTTGTTGTCGTGGCTAGCATTGACGCAGCGAATCCTGCAAAAGGATCCCCACACATTTCCGACACATCTGTACTTCCCCAGCCTTGAATAGCTTTCACTAATTCTGACGCTCGCCGACGTAATAAATCGTCTTCTCCTTCATTCGCCCAAGTCGTCGCTATAACCCGCAAACGCACAATTGCTTCATCCGTATTTAAACTAATATGTTTTAGTAAATTCACGGAATCACTAATTAAACGATTTTGAGGAGAGGAAAAACTTAATACTGCCGACAACATGCCTTTTAAGCCGACTGTATTCAACGCCTCACTTTCAATAAAAAATGAGATTCTCCACGGAATATGAGTCGGTACAAGACGTGCAAATAAGATATTAAAGGGGCGGACATCTTTCGGGAATAGATCAATATAAACAGATGAGTATATTTTATCACCGACCTGGACTGTGCGACGATCTAAGAGGGTGGCATCTCGGGGAATGACTTGTTTCGCCAGTGAGGGCCATAACAAATCAGACACATCGCCTTCGAAGTTATTAATCTCTGTGACGGTAGTCGTATCCCCCGGTAATGTCGCTTTCCATTCCGGCGCGGTAAAATCAGGATCAGCTGTCATGCGGATAGCATGGACGGCTTCATGGGCATTCATTTCTCTTGCTAGAATATGATATTGTTCTAAATCGTTTAAAATTGAACGGACATAGGCACTATGCGTATCTCTAATCTCAGGAATCGCAGCATGGATTGCTTGAACATTCCGAAAAGCTGGTATTTTTTCATCACGAATGGTGTTAAATTTCTTCTTATTGGCAATTTTTAATTGCTCAGCGGGCAAATTAAAAGGCCGGGTAATCAAGACCATGAATAAACGCTCTTCTGAACAATACTGAGAAATATAATTGGCACGTTCTTTAAACAAATCATCTAAATTAATGTTTAAGCGGTGTGCTGTATCGTGGGCAGGTTGATAAATCGATTCAATATTTTTTTTAATATTTTGCTTATCGTGACTAAAATAGACTTGCAAAGCATGCCCCGGCCTGCCCATTGCGCCCTGAAAGGCATTCGTTAATCCTTGAACCATGTTGTCAAATTCATCAGTACCGATTAAAGACGTCGTTCCTTCAATACGAATCAAGGTGAGGAGAGAACCATCATGATTCACTAAAACTGTGGAGCTATCTGCTGTTTCTAACTCGCAATAAGAAGCGGTGGTTTGCTTCAGAGAAGTACTTAACCAGGCAAAAAATGTATCAACTCCCCCAAAAAATGACTCTGCCCAAGTTGCCATTTACACACTCTCCATAGCCCAAAAAACCACTTTCAGGAAGTCGTCGCTGGTTTTACAGCAATTTCTTCCAAAGCATTCGCAGCCCATCCTTCAATTTGCTTGCGAAATCGCGCTCTTGAAGGTAATAAACGAATACCGCCTAATACTTTATCCCATTGTTCCGGAGTAGTCGTACCCGAATCAATTAATAGGTGTCCAAAGATGGCAGGATCGGACGTTCCTTCCCCAAATTTTTCCTCAACCTGTTGGGATCGAGATTTAAATCCTAAATAGATGGTCTGTGCACTTGATTTATACCCTGTATTATTGGTGATGGCGCAGAATAATACATGACACAGCACATTAAGCTCGGCTTGTGTCAATTCTGGTGCATAAACCAACGTACCTCCGCCGTAACCGCCAACACCAACCGATTCAAGAAAAAAGCATTGGGCACAGAAACAACAAGATGTTACCAGGTTATTCATTTTGTTGTTATTATAGTTACCGTCTAAATTAATGACATCCTGGTAAATTTGTGCCTGAAATCCACAAAACTGGCAGGTGTATGCGTCACGCTGGAACACTTTTGTTTCATAGAGACGAAATCGCGCGTCAGATTTTCTTGCCGAATACAATCGCCATGCACCAGGGGAGGCCATCAATTTAAGATTCGATGCATAGGGATTGCGTTCGTTCATACTTCACAGCCTATTATGATTTTTGAATCTCCGTGCCTGTCGGACCAGCAGTCGAGCCACCTCCAGAGAATAGGGTATTCCCTGTAACACTAATCACTGTTGGTAAAAATAATAATGCCGCACCAATAAAAACAAGACCAATCGGCTTACCAATAGGCGTCTGTGAAGGGTTATCTTTGTGTTGCTTAAATTGTAAAATAGACGTTATGATTGAGGCCAAACCACCGACATACGAGGCCCCAGTTATCAACTTACCGACACTACTAAATGATGATGTCATTGTAGAGGCCATAGAACCTAGGGTCTCGCCGCCAACAGCAAAAACATCTCCAGAAATACAAACGCCGGCGAGACACGCCAGCGATGCTGCTACACCTAATGCGCTTTTAGAATGGATTATTTTTCTCATTATATCTCCTCAAATTTAAAAAAGTGCGATTAACCTCTTACATACGCACAACAAATACTCATTAATACCTCTCATGAGTATCCCTATGGTTTAACAGACATCTATAATTAAGATACTACCTCAGGTCTGTGCGCTGTTCAATGCTACAAACGGCTTAAATTAAGTTATCTATTCATAGCAATTGCTAAAACTCTTATAAATGTGGGATTTGAGTGCCGGTTGAGACCACGAAAAGGCACACATTAACTTGTACCAAATAGAGTGTTGTAAAATACTTGCAAAGTACCTACAACATTCATCCCCAAAATACCACCAAATACATGCATTAATCCTTTGCCCATCCCCCCGGGTGATTGCCCCTGTGCAGAAGAACGTGCAATTAAAAGCCAACCGCGAATAAATGCAATTAATCCAACAATTTGAATGATCGAAGTCAACGTGCTACCTGTTGCACTAGATAACCAGGTAGATCCCGATGAGTCATATGACAATACAGTTTCATAACCGAATGTGGAATTCATCAAAGCCTGGAATGCCGTTGGATAGTACAACAACATCGAAGCGACAAATAGGTACATACCGGCTTCTTTAATATTACCCGTTCCTGACATGCTGCTGCGTTGCTCTCCATGAGTTTTCAGCGTCATGAGTGCTTTAATCGCAAAAGCCAACCCGATGAGATAGGCTGCTCCTGTCAACATTTTTTCGATAGGCACCAAGGACGTAGCAATATTCGCTAAAATATCTTCCGCTCCTGCATACCAAGTATCTGTGTCGCTCATAATTCTCTATCTCATATGTTAGTATAACGCTTCATGAATTCTATTCGCTGCCCTTCTAAGCTTTATTTTGCCTACATAAAAAGGAATTTACAAAACGCCACAAGGGGCTATTAATCATTTAATTATCATCCTGACTAAATGATATGATTTTCCCAGAACTTGTTAACACACGACCACGCTCAGCGTCGATATATCGAATCATACCGTAATTGGCTACTTTTGAACCTTCACGAACGGTATAAGTATCTCCGTTTGAATCAATTAACCAAGCTCTCCCTGGAATAACCGCCTGGAGGAAATAACGCACAAGAGGCATCGCCGTTAAATTAGGTTTAGCTTTAGGGGTTATTTTTTTCTTCTCATGCTTCTGCAATTGGCTAGTCAATGCAACCGTGATTCTAGACTGTTCTTGCAAAGCCACAGCGAGTTGTGACACCTGATCGCTCAGCTGTTTAAGATTCTCGGTCACACCGCTGAAATTGCTATTCACAGCTGAAACCTGATTGCTCAATGCATTGATTTGCACTTGCACATTACTTTGCGAAGATTCTAAATCGATTAATTTTTTCTTGGAAATTGATTCATTAAGCCCCGTCGTTTCCATATCGAATTGCCGAGTGAGTTGGCGCTGATGTTGCATTTGTTGCACTACTTCTAGCCTTGTTGGCGTATGCGGCGCAATATCGCCATGATGAGCGGTACAACGATAAATAATGAGTATTAAAAAAAGAATAACACCAACCATCAGCGTCAGACGTAAGACGAGATTTTTTTGTATCAATTCCAATACTGGTTTTATAGCAGCCGTTATAGTCTCTAATTTAGTTAATTGCGAGAAATCAAAAGCTGGTTTTTTAGAGGGCGCTTCTTCTCGCTTAGCGCTTATTTCTTCTTCAGCGTGTAATCCGTCTTCCGCCGAAATCAGCTCTGGATCATCGACAAAATGATATTCTTCCTCACTATTAAACTTATCCTGTTCGCTCATATTATGCTCACTATATTGTTAAATCTTGAGTAAATAAAATACCAATACCGGTTCCAGCGAATACCTGAACAGTAGTGGGTCGTGACATATTTTGTTGCGCCACTTGCCCCCAAGCTTTACCAACATTCGCCAAGCCAATCACAGCATTCTCTAATGCAGATCGTCCAATACCATTTTGCACAGTTGTATCCGTAGTACCGCCGGTACCTCCAATAGTAATCGTCGTATCAGCCGATTGAAATGCATTACCAAACCCTTCTAAAAAAGTAGACGCAAATAATGCACCGTAACGGCTGAGATAATGATGATCCGTTTCGCTGGAAAGTGCGGTGCGCGCCGTATTGGGATCAATGGCAAAGGCAGCAATTGAAATTGTTTTAGGCGCCCCCGGTATTGAAAGTGAATTAAACGTGATCACCATCTTGTCCGAATTGGATGGTAGATTAAACGACCCTATTAGTTTAGATCCTTTTAGCGGACCAGAAACGACAGAGGCCAAAATTGGTCCTGGTTCATCCGAATTAATTGACGTATCAATCACCGCGAAAATAATATCCCCCATTTTAACGGAGATGCCTAATGCCTCACCGACACCTTGGGACGATAATTGACCAGAATTACCTATCAATCCCCCTGGAATCGTATTTCCAGCACTCTGGTCAGCACCAGCAGCATCTCCTTTTTCTTTTGATGCTGCGTAGGCTTGCTGGGGAGCTGTTTTCCAACCTTGTAAAGCCTGATTTGCCGCCGCCAGCATTTGTGATGTTCGTTGTTGTATTTTTTGTTGATAGCGTTGATCCGCCATTTGTAGTTTTTGTGCCGCCATAATATTTTCTAATTTTTTTGCATTGGCTGCTTGTGAATTGGCAGCAGCGTCAGACCTCGAAACAATCGAAGGGAGTTTATCAGTATTCGCTGTGTTTATCGGCAACTCATTTAAATCTGCAAGCGCTGAGTCACTTGAAGAAAATCCAGCGGATGATAAATCATTGCTTGAGAATCCAGCGGCTTTAAGCTGTGCGCCAGAAAACCCAGCATCTTTTAATTCCTTAGCTGAAAACCCTGCTTTTTTTAGATCCGCAGCACCGAACCCTGCTGCAGCCAATTCTTTAGCACTAAATCCTGCTGCTTTCAAATCGCTGGCTGAAAAACCAGCGGCCTTGAGTTCTGCAGCACTAAATCCCGCATCTTTTAAAGCTTTCGCATCAAATCCTGCTGCTTTGAGGTCCGCTGCACTAAATCCTGCTGCGCGTAATTCCTTAGCTGAAAATCCAGCTGCCTTAAGCTCCGCCGGACTAAAGCCAGCCACCTTAAGTTCAGCAGCACTATATCCTGCCTCTTTTAGTTCAGCGGCTGTATATCCAGCTGCTTTCATTGCGGCAGCGCTGCATCCTAACGAATGTCTGATTTCTGCTGCCGACACACCCATTGCTTTTGCTGCCTGAAGTGACGCCACGCTGCAGTCAGCCTTTCTGCCCGCGGCATAAACCCCTGCAGGCTTCATTCCTAAATTTGCGGCTGATAATTCTTGTGGTGTAAATCCGGCAGCTAGCAGTTGCTCTGGCGTGAATCCTGCTGCTGCTAACTCTTCTAGACCATAGCCGGCTTTACGCAATGCGTCCGCAGAACATCCGTTTAATTCATGAATACGCTTCGCAGACACGCCTTTATTACGAAGGACTTTGAGTGCAGCTGGATCACAGCCGGCTGCTTTAATTTCGCTATCAGGCAAACCAGCAGCAGCAATATCCGCTTGTGAAAATCCAGCAGCTGTCAATTCACCTGGACTAAAACCTGCATCCAACAGTTCTTTAGCACTATAGCCCGCCTGGCGAAGTTGCTCAGGTGTAAACCCCGCTGCTTTTAATTCGGCAACAGAAAAACCAGCTTTTCTTAATTCTTCCGCTGTATATCCCGCCGCTTTAAGTGCCGCCGCACTGCACCCACTAATGCGTCGAATTGCAGCCGCAGTGACACCCG
>CANNJG010000063.1 GCA_947504795.1 Legionellaceae bacterium | reverse complement strand
CTTTTTTTCCACTGTTGATTTGTAAATTTCACCCAGCTTTTCTTCAGGAAACAAACTTCTTTCGTAAAGAGCTTCTGCCCAAAACAAGTCTTCTCCGAGGCGTTTTTTTGCTTGTTCGACATATTCTTTTAAATCTTGTCGCCCAAACCGTAAGGTATAGAAGGTTTTTTGTATTTCTTTAAGCACGTCAATATGATCTTTATTTGTCCAATCCATGTCTTCTGGAAAAAGCGCCATTATTGCTTCTTGGATACTCGGTTGGTTATCGCATAAATCATCTAGGATAGTCGAATCAATAGATGCTGTCATAATTAATTGGATGCGTTTTAGGGTGTCTATAGTTTTTGTATTTTTATTGCATTCACGGCGAACTAATTCTGCAATACTTTGTTGCACGATAGATTGACAACGAGCTTGGATAGGGCCGTGTTCGGCTTGGATTTGCCGCTTGGATGCTTCATCAGACATTGTCAGGATTGCGTTTGCTACTTCTGTTTTATCTTTACTATAATCATCTTGCGATTGGTTTATGATGCTTTTTAAATCTTTCTCACTCAATCGTTGTAACGCTTTAGTTCTTTCTTTTTCATCGCTTATTGTATTCAATATTAAAGTACTTAAAGGCACCATTTGTGCTTTAATCACCGCTGGCGCGTCTCTTAAGACCAACATGAGTGATTCTAAGTTTGGGAAATAAGGCGCGAATTGCTGATTGAATCCTTCCCAGTTTTTATCCGAAGGGTCGCTGAGCATGCCCACAAAACTAGGCGACTCTTGTTGTTTTTGTTCTCCTAGATCTTTTTTTAACGCAGCAATCATACCCTCTAGTGCTGTTATATTCTGTTCGTTTTCTTTGGAGAGGTCGCTGATAGGACTCTCTCCACCAGTGGACACTGTACTAAGGATCTTTTTCAATTCTGACTCGTTTTTTTGTAAATCTTCTAAAATTTTTACTCGTAATAATTGGATGATTGAGATTAAAAAAGCATCTTTTGTAGGATCTAAATGCATGTTCCGGAGTTGTTCTATGAAACCCTCACCGTCGATCATCATTTTCCCCTGATTAGTTAAACCTAGCCAGGCTATGAACGCGCAACATGCCGCGTGCAGGCTTAAGTTTTTCTTCACTTAGTACTAAATATAGACCATTTTTAGGAAATTTGGGGTTCAGGGTTAGGTTAACGATACGACTTGCGCCTGACTTGGCACCATTCAAAGCAAAAACCGCAGGGCGTAACGTTATGGGTCATGGTAGGCCGCGGGACGTCGTCAATTCGACATGGTCTAAAAATATCACTCTAATCGTCTATTTTTAGGCCACACATGGACTCACTCTGGAATAATCTCGTGACAATCGATTCCGTTTCTTGTTCAATATGGGGATGGGATGCAAGGTTGGATAATAAGTGAATGTGGCATGAACGGCTTAATACTTACATCTGCATAAATCATTGCGCCAAGGCAGGCTGATATGTGCGCAGCTGATCGGATAAAAGCTGTTTATTCATTGTGGGAGTAGGCTTCTCTCAAGAAGATGCGTCGAAATACTGATGTTAGAGGAAGAAACGCTGAGAAACTATGTGAAACGGTACCAATAAGATGATAATAAGGCACTCATAGCGGATCACAATCAAGGTTCCGTCTCAAAACTATCCTCCATTCAAATAAACGAGTTCAATGCTCACTATGAACAAAATACTCTAGGGTCTGTTGACATTTCACCAGCCGCCTACGTGCCGCGGCTTGTCCGCGGCATCTAGAGATGGTCAAATTATAAGCCGCACTATCTAATCTATTGATTAATGAGAGCAAACTCATACTATAACGGTTCTGACACCAAGTATAAAACGAGTTTGCAATGCTTAGATTTATGCTCAATGACGAGCATTGGTCGAAGCTGAAGGAGATGATGCTACAGCATAGGATTTATGACAAGCCCAATCTTCGTATGATAGTGGAGGCAATGTTATATCGCATGCGGGTTGGCTGCCCTTGGCGCGACCTACCAGCAGAATTTGGATTCTGGAACTCAATCTATCAAAAATTTAATTGATGGTCATCAAAAGGCAAATTGATGAGTATATTCAAAGCACTTGTTCAAGAACCCGATCTTGAATGGGAGTTTATTGACGGCAGCATTGTAAAAGTTCATCAACACAGTGCTGGCGCAGCTTCTGAAGAAAATCAAGCGATAGGAAAATCCAGAGGGGGTAATACAACAAAAATTCATATGGCTGTTGATGCTCATGGTTTACCCATAGATTTTGAAATAACGGGGGGCGAAGTACACGACTGTAAAGTTGCACCAGAATTTATCGAAAAACTTCCCACTGCAGGTCATACTATTGCTGATAAAGGCTATGATAGTGAGGAAGTTAGAGACACTATTCGTAAAAAATCATCCATTCCATTTATCCCAAGAAGGAATAATTCTAAAATTGGCAATACAGATATGGATTGGTGTCTTTATAAATATAGGCATTTGATTGAAAATTTATTCGCTAGAATAAAGCATTTTCGTGCGATTGCCACAAGATTTGATAAATTAAAACGGAATTATACCTCTGTTATTGCTATGGCATGTGCATTTTTATGGCTACCTATGTAGCACTTCTTTCGGTATTATCTGGATGTTTGTCCCACATTCAGGGAAATATGATGCATCCATCTTATGTTTATATTCTTGCGAGTCAGCGTAATGGCACTCTTTATGTGGGTTCTACGCCAGACATCATTAAACGAACTTGGGCGCACAAAAATAAAGTCATTCCTGGCTTCACTGCCAAGTATAACGTGCATATGCTTGTCTATTACGAAATGCATGAATTATATATTGAAGCAGCTCGGCGTGAAAAACGTTTCAAAAATTGGCCAAGACAATGAAAAATAAATTTAATCGAGAAACTCAACCCTGAGTGGCGTGATCTCTATGAAGAAATTTGCCAATGATTTAGATCTACTGGATGCCGCGGACAAGCCGCGGCACGTAGGCGGCTGGTGACATGTCAACAGACCCTAGAACAAATATTTTGAAACTCTTCAACAATATAAAGCAGAATTAGACTCTTTACTGACAAGTAATTTCTGGCTTTTAAATGCTGATAAATAACTGACGGACTGCCTTTTTCTACTACGCTACGTCCCGCTGCTTGTCAGTGGGATCTGGTTTTTTATCAGCATCGCTGGATCCCGCGCATAAAGCGCGGGACGTAGGCAGTGGCGTGGGTCGCTAGATAGTTCCTAAAATTGATTCGTTTAGGATATATAATCCATGTTCCGCCGCTAAACGCGCAGATGAGGCGCTCAGTTATCCGCTTGTTTATCAGTATTGATATTCGATAGCACGCGTTCTACCGTCGCAACAATTGCTTGAGTCTTTTGATCTAACTCAATATTGACCAGATCGCCTACACGTTTATTGCGAAAGTTAGTCACGCGTAATGTTTCGGGTATCAGATGCAGCGTAAAACTTCCTTGAGGATCAACATGTCCAACGGTGAGGCTTGAACCATCTGCGGCTATAAAGCCTTTTGTAAAAATGAATTTAATCCATTCGGGAGGACATTGCAGGGTGAGACTAAGCGTATTGTCGGTCAGTATCGCTTCAATTATTTTAGCCGTACCCATCACGTGACCCGCCACTTCATGTCCACCGACTTCGTCGCCGTAACATAAACTTCTTTCTACATTGACCTTGGCGCCTGGATGCAGTTGACCTAGGGTGGTTCTGTCTAATGTATCTTGGATGGCATTGAACGTAATATCATAGTCTTTAATTGAAACAACCGTTTGGCAGACACCATCGATCGAAACACTGGCACCAATTGTTAAGTTCTTCAGTAACGGAGGATTTAATTGGACCGTATAGGTCATTAATCCGGGCTTTTTGTCTACATGGACAACTTCAAACAAACCAGAGGTGATTCCGGAATACATAGCATAGGTCTCCATGGTTATCGATCTCAGCGTTATAGCCGAGGTGAAAATAGTATCACGATCCCGGCTATTATCAATGGCCTTAGGAATTCTCTGTGCCTTCCATGCCGTGGGTGTGAAGAGTGCGTCTAAAAATAGCTATCGCATTAGAATAGCTTGATTTATATCAGGATGAAATTATAATATGCATCCTAACATCTATCGGAGATAAAAATGAGCAGAGAAACTTTTTTCGGTGCAATCAATACAAACTTTCATGAGACAGCAACAAACGCTGGGTATGGACTAATTGGTGCATCTGTATCGGTTGGCGCGCCGATTATCGGTACAATAAATCCAGCATTAGCCATTGTATTGGCTGCTGCACCGTTGTATTTTGAATGTAAACAAACCACGAAAATTATAGAAGAGTATAAGGGAGAGAAGCTCCTTAAAGGGTCGAGTTATGTTGCTAGTGCTGTCATCAAAGCCATCGTAAACCTCGCTATTATGGGCGCCACGTATTCAATTGGAATGTCATTTGGGCCAACTGCTTGTTTTCTGTTTTTGGTTTCTTTTTGCGCCTCTAAATTTTTAAATTCTGGAAATACTTCTCCTATTGAGCATATGGATAATTATTGGTCTAGTAAAGAAGCAAGATACCCAAAAAATAGACAAGGCCTAGTGAGTTCACTCAACACTAATTTCAGCGATACGATTATTGATATCCAATGTGGTGTTGTCTCTATAGCCACTCAGTTTCCTTTGCCTTTTATTGGAGAACTCACGAAAACTGCGGCCGCTCTATTGTTTTTTACGCCTTTCATTGTAAGGCAAAGAGGAATTAATGCAATGTCATCCGATCTCAGCAACCCACAACGAGCAGGCTTTCATCGAGCAAAACTTGGGGTTTCAACGGTCATGCATATGTTAGTGGGCTTGGGTTTATTTGCGACTGCTACGTTATTACAATTAGATAAAATTGCAATTTTTGCGGTATTAATAGGCTGGGCTGCTGCTAAATTGACCTCTGGTGGTGAAAACTCTCCTCTTAACCATATCCAAGGGTTTTTTAATAGTTGCATGGGTGGTGGAGAATCTGGTGAGCAAGAAGAAAACGGGCCGAATGAATGCAAAGACGGAACCATCCGCGTTCGGTAATTGCTCTTTTAATGCTGCTTATTTGTTACTGAGTTGATGGAGAACTCAGGGGTAAGCGGCATTAACGTTTAAAGGTAGCGCCTTCCTTACAACCATTACACACCTGGGTATGTAATGGTTGTAAAGAAGGCGCTTTTTGCATTGTGTGATGTTGTTTTTTAGTTTTGTACCCCAGGTTATAACGTGTTGTTCTCCCTACGTAAGGCTTTTTGTCAAACCAAAAGGTTAATGACATAATAGTATGGGTGTTGTCGTCGGAAAACAATTACTCCGCTTTATTCAGCGTGCAATGACAGGGTTGGGATAGTGTAGGTCTAACTTATTGAGCGTGACAATGAATGATAATGACTGGCAGAAAAAATGGCAAACCAATGATATCGGTTTTAATCAATCCAAACCTAATGCGTTGATGACACGCTATTTTGGGTCATTACATTTAAAACAAGGTAGTCTGGTTTTTGTGCCATTATGCGGGAAGAGCGTTGATATGCTCTGGCTTGCCGAGCAGGGTTACTTGGTTATTGGGGTGGAGTTATCAACGATAGCATGCACGGCTTTTTTTGAAGAGCACCGGTTGCCTGCTACGGTTACCCAATCCGAATATTTTACATCCTATCAAAGTGATCAAATCACATTGATAGCAGGTGATTATTTTAATTTAACCCCAACCATAGTGGGTGAGATTGATGCGGTTTTTGATCGGGCGGCGCTTGTTGCATTGCCGCCGCCGTTGCGTCAGCGTTATGTTAAATTGTTAACACAATTATGCCAATCAAAAACCTCTATATTTTTGATTTCATTTAGCTATGATCAATCGGCAATGCAGGGACCACCTTTTTCAGTTGATCAAAGCCAAGTTAACGCACTTTACAGCGCTGACTTTAATATTCAGTTGTTGCATGATAAGCCCATTCAGCAGATTAGCCCGCATCTTCAAGTAAAAGGATTAAGCGCAGCTTCCGAGCAAGTCTACTGTCTACGCCCTAAAAGTTAAGATGGATAAGGATTAGCCTAGGTACCGCTCAGACAGGCAACATAGTCGGTCTAGACGTTATCCTTGGCGGCATCTTATCGATTAATTCTAAAGTCTCTTGCTGGCTGACGTACTTTTTAGTGAGATCAGCGACTGACTTGGTAGGTTTAAACATCGACCATCGCATATGCGCACAAAAAGCCTGTCTTGTCTCTGGATCAGTAGCGTTTTCGGTGTTTTCACACCGGTTCAAATGCTGCTCGAGCGCTGTGATTAAACTTTCAATATACACCGTCCCCACGGTTTGGAGGGTTTGATAGGCATCAGCAGCATCCTGCTGCAAGCGTTTAGCAAACAGGGGTTTTAGATGACAAACCCCTAAACTATTATTGTCATGAATATCATACCATTCCATCTTCAACAGCGCTTCGCGATTTAGCATTGCTTCGTAGTCATCAATTTCATCATCGCGTAGCAAACCACGTTCGAATTGTTTTGATAATGATCTCACTTTTGCATCACAATTTTCAAAGCACTTTACGTAATAACAGCGAACGGATTCCGCAACGATTTGATCATTGTCAAATCCTGCTAATATTCTGTCATTTGTTTGAAAAGTATCTTGTTCATATCTGCTTCCGCGGGAATAAACAATGAAGGTTTCAAATACCCTATTCTTTAAATCAACATAAGAACTTGCCAGCAACATGCTGGTATATAAAGTAGGCATCAGCATAATAATTTCAATGATCGCATGCATCGCAAATGGCACCATTAGGGAAAAAGCAAAGGCTACGAAACAGGTCATGATTAATATGGGAATGGTTGCCCGGAATAAAAAAAGCAATGGATTTTTCTCTAATTTTGCAATTTGCACATATTCCACAAAAAATGAACGTAGCGGTTTTGCAAAAGCAAATAACACGGTTTTCAAAGTACTTACATCGTCTGCCAGAGCGACATAATTATAAATGTCTATATTTTCAAGCATCCAACCAGCAGGTTCTCTTAACCCAAGTATGCCAAATAAAAGATGAACATTAGCTATACGATCTATCGTTTCTTGAGTTCTCTTGACATCTTTTTGTTGCATGATGCGACTAAAAAAATATGAAAAACCAGTCTTTAAATCCGGAAAATCGAAGGTGGCTTGTTGCTTATGGCTTTCGTACTGTTTTAAATATTTTTTAAACGCTTCGGTTAAGCGTTCTTTTTTGGGCGATTGATTCGTGTCGGAATAATATAGCTGCACGCCGATATCATAGAATAGTGCGTTGAGTTCCCTATCTGTATAGTCAGCCGAATAGAAAAGCAAACCAATGTTGTGTTTCGTATGATTGATAAATTCAAGTTTTCTGACTTCTATTTGTTCTCTAATATTGACTACACTGATTTCGGCATCTGAGTTAAACGCGCTTTCCCAGTTAGCAACACATTGCATTTCAAGGCTTTTTGTTACAAAACAAGCATTATATAATGCTACGGTATAAGGTTTATTTGTCAGAATAGCTTGTGCTGCGGAATCTATAAAAACAAAAGTTGAGATTTGTTTTTTCAACATTGCTTTGTAAATTAATTTTTTTAGATTGTCTAAACTTGGCTCTTTCTCCGCAGCGGTTAGAGTCGATTGTATGTTGGTATTTGTTTGAAGTAATCGCGACGCTAAGAAGGTATCTGCAGACCTTATGGACAGAACACTCTCAAAATTGGTTAATAGCTTTTCTAATTTTTTGTTTTCATCTATTTTGAAAAAATCATTTAACTCTAAATCAGAAACAAGCTCAATACCTGGTATTATTTTTTTACAATTCGCCTTGTTTAGCATTAGAACACCTCTTTCGAATTGCTTGAGTCTACTCCATCCTTGAAAATCAAGATGATCAATAATTGGTCATCAGTAGCTATTTATCGTTATTTTTTATTTTGGTCAACTATATTACATTTTCTAACTTTAGTAAAATTAATAATTGCTGATTTTATAATCATAAAATCTATTTGTGACGTGGTCAATCGAATGCATCCACTCCGTTAAAGCGCAAGCGTAGGAACACGTTTTCTTTAATTTGAAAGGACATTCCTCTGAAAAATTGATGCAATTCTGGGAACGCGCGAATTAATTGGTTGGTTAGTACTCCCTGTGTCTATTTTTTTGTCTATAATATAATAATTAGACCAAGGAGTTTGGCATGAATAATATTGCGAAGACTGAGAAGCTACAAAAGGAAAATGCCGATGCTGTTCGCAGCCTCAAGATGATTATTAACAATTTAATAACCAAAGCAAATGGTGCTGGATTATCTCCAGCACCATTTGCTGCTGATATAAAAAAATTAAATGACCAGCTGGCTTCTCTGAAAAATCTAGAAATTCAATTGAGCCAGGCTCCTACCAATCTCTATCAGGCATTACAAGTAGCTGTGACACAAAAAAAGCAGATATCAGCAATTATTGGAGAAGTATCGAGTATTAAAAAATCGTTAAACAATATACACCCCGCAATCCCGCAAACAAGTGCAGCGGCACAACGACGCCATGTAAGCCCAGATAAACCTCGGGTGGCTAAACCACAAAACAGTTATGAATTACCTTCAGTCCCAACAACGCCTGTTAAGCTTGGTATTGATCGAACTAATTTACTTTTTGATAAATATGTTGATGTAGAAAAAAAACTATCTCAAACACAGTTTCAATTGGCATCCTTAACCCAAAGGATGCTATCAGAAAATGGGCCGAAAAAAATAGAACTTTATTCGCAAATTTTGTCTGCAAAAAAAATACAAGCCAGCATTCAAAACAATTTAGACATCATAAGACCGCAGTTATCTGAAACTAAAAAAAGTGCTAGTTTAGATAATCAACTGAATGGTCAATTACAGATTCTTAATCGACTAGATGCCGGAATGCAAGAAGCTTATGCCAAAAGCTTGCCTAATGCGCCAGTGTCTAAAATACGTATCGCTCCAAATAATTTACAAAACCGGTCAAATGATGAAGATGGTAGTCCAAAAGGACCCGGTCGTTAATTGTGTGGGATCAGCTAATAACTTTATGTGTAGTGGCTCAAACTTGATCTGACAGTCGTCGGTTTTTCAGAAGGGTCGTGTTCAATAAACTGAGTCATCTCTAAAAACTTGATATAATTTTGCAATGTTTAGAGAGGACATATGAATATTGCGTAAGTCCTATTGATATTTGTGGGCATATGGTTGAAAATTAGATCAATTTTTAATTCTGATCACCGTACAGAGGTAACTCAATATGAATTATGTTTACGAGTTTCAAATGGCAGCTTTCGGTG
>CANNJG010000062.1 GCA_947504795.1 Legionellaceae bacterium | reverse complement strand
GTTCGGCGGCACATCAATAATGACTTGCAAAGTACCTGCTGGACCTTCAATAAACTGCCTGTGTTCGCCGGGTATTTCCAATAGATCAATCAAATTCATAACCACTTAATCCTACTCACAATACTTTGCATTTTAATCTGCATCGATTATGATGTCGACAGCATCGACGCTAAAATGCGGTGACTTTAAGAACAAAATGACACACTCTATATGGGAGGACTTGATCGATGAGACAGGTACCTAAGGCAGTTGTTGGTATGAAACTTCATGATTTTGCTCGCAGAAAAAATACAGAAAAAATCACCGTTCTAACCTGTTATGATTACCCATCCGCTAAGATGGTGGCTGCCAGTCAGTTAGACTGTGTATTGGTTGGAGATTCAGTTGCCATGGCGGTGCATGGTCATCAAACGACACTCATGGCCGATATCGAGATGATGGTCACTCACACCGCAGCCGTTTCTCGAGGTATCGGGCCACAATTTGTGATCGCTGATTTGCCGTTTCTTGGGCATCGAGGGAGCAGAGAAACGACCATGACGCAGGTTAAGCGTCTCGCGCAAGCGGGAGCGCATGCGCTCAAGATTGAAGGCGGCGACGAAGATACCTGCGCCACAATTCAGTATATTATCACGTCAGGCGTACCCGTTATGGGACATATCGGCCTCACCCCCCAATCTTTACTTCAACTAGGCGGGTATAAAGTACAAGGCCGTTCTGATAACCAAGCGCAGCAATTGCTTGATCAAGCGCGTCGTTTAGAGGCAGCCGGCTGTTTTGCTTTAGTTTTAGAATGTATCCCCAGCGCATTAGCAAAACTCATCACGGCTGAGCTGAAAATCCCTACGATTGGCATTGGTGCCGGCTCCGATACAGATGGGCAAGTGTTGGTATGGCATGATTTTTTAGGATTGTATAGCGACATTAACAGTCGTTTTGTTAAGCAATTCATGGATGGCAAGGCGTTATTCAAGGAGGCGATTAATCGCTATGCCAGTGAGGTTCAGCAGAAAGAATTTCCAAGTACTGAACATATGTTTTAAAGGAGGCGGGTATGCAAACGATTCAATCTCTTGAAGAATGGCAACGTCTCCGACACACCCTCTCTCAGGATCTGAACATTGGCTTTGTACCCACCATGGGTAATCTTCATCAAGGTCACGTCACCCTATTAGCACGGAGTAAGCGCGACAATGATATCAGTACCGCAAGTGTGTTTATTAACCCCACTCAATTTAATAACTCGGAAGATTTTCAGCATTACCCAAAAACAATTGAAGAAGACATAGCCTTGATGAAACAAGCCGGTGTGGATTATTGTTTGTGCCCAGAAGCTTCAGCAATTTATCATGACAACTATAGTTATCGGGTTGAAGAAACACAACAGAATCTAATTCTTGAGGGTGTAAAAAGACCTGGACATTTTAATGGCGTTCTCACTGTGGTGATGAAACTTTTAAATTTAGTCAAACCGCATCGGAGTTATTTTGGAGAAAAAGATTATCAACAATATGTATTAATTCGAGACATGGTTCGAGCATTTTTTATTGATACTGACATCATCCTTTGCCCAACGATTCGTGAAGCGAGTGGCTTAGCGTGCAGCTCTAGAAATAATCGCCTCAATCTCGAGGAGCGAATTTTAGCCGATAAGTTTGCCAAAATATTTCATCAACCTAAATCTTGCGAAGCTATTAAAATAGAGCTGACACAACAAGGAATTACCGTTGATTATGTTGAAGACCATGAACAACGCCGTTTTGCTGCCGTGCACATCGGTTCGGTTCGGTTAATCGATAATTATGCAATGAAATAAGATCGTTGGGCATCCTTAACACATGGACTGACGCAAAAAACCAAAGCGTTTTGCCTAGGTCTTGATGACAATCAATGCAAATGAACCAACTGTGTATGGACTTCCACTGCAAAATAGCGATCAAATAACCGCCAAGATTGCAACGTTGGCCATTGAATCACCTGCGCAGGTTGTTTCATCCCGTTCGTTTGTAATAAGGGTCGACAATAACGTTTCAACAACGGTTTGATATCGAGGGTATCACAGTGTTTAATTAAAACAGTCGTGGTATTGATCGACGTAAATAAAGCATGGGTCTTCATCAAGTCTTTGACTACAATCGGATCCTCTGACGATGTCCATTCAAAAGAAATCGTTCGGGGCTTCACACACACTAACTGGCGACGATCTTTCAAAGAAGTGCCTAACATCAAAGGCTGGCTGTGTACATCAAATTTAAAACAACACAAAAAATCTAAAAAGTCAGCCGATAACTTATCTGCTAATGCTTTGCCAAATAAACGCGTGACTTCATACCGAAACATATAAGGGTATAACCGCTCTAAATGTTCAAATAAGTCTTCATCACTATCACAAATTGGGATAGTATACGCCGTGTTATCAGCGCCCTGCTCCAGTTGTATCACCTCTTCAAAATCGGGTAACTGTTCAGTAATAAAGGAAACAAAAAACGGCGTGGGTTTTAAGATAATGCAAGACTGATCATGTGGCATAATGCTCTCCTGAATTCACTCATCCTGAGTACAACTTGAAAAGCTTAAAACATAATGCAAATGCTTGGGTCTACCTCGTACTGCCAAATATTATACGCATCCAATGAATTGGAATACATTTAGATTATCACTTGTCCAAGATGAATTGCAATATGTCTTATAAAAATATTTTTGAGCTAGATCGGCAATATTAAATCGGATCAATAAAATATGAATCGGATAAATAAAAATTTTAGCGAATCGTTATTAAATTGGCATGAAGTGCACGGACGCAAATCATTGCCGTGGCAACAGCCGCAAACACCCTATCGAGTTTGGTTGTCTGAGATCATGCTGCAACAGACACAAGTACAAACCGTTATTCCTTATTTTATAGGATTTTTCACACGGTTTCCTGACGTGTATGTATTAGCTAATGCTCATCTAGATGAGGTATTAACCTTGTGGGCCGGGCTCGGTTATTATTCGCGGGCGCGCAATCTTCATCAGTGCGCACAAATCATTGTGCAACAATTTTCGGGACAATTTCCCAAAGATCCGCTGATATTGCAATCGTTACCTGGTATTGGCCGATCGACCGCGGCGGCAATTGCATCATTAGCCTTCGAACAACCCACAGCCATCATGGATGGTAATGTCAAGCGTGTGTTGAGTCGTTATTTTTTAATCAAAGGGACCTCTCCACGCGATCTCGACCGGCAATTATGGCAACAAGCAGAGGCTTGTATGCCTAAAACTCAATGCAGCACGTATACGCAAGCCATTATGGACATGGGAGCAACCTGTTGCACCCGCGTGCGACCCAACTGCGAACATTGTCCACTGAAAGCCGAATGTTTGGCTTATAAACACAAAGTTGTCGATGATTATCCACCTAGGTGGCTTAGAGCAACGCGACCCATCCGCCAAGAGCAATTTTTACTGTTTTATACTGAAGACCGTGCCATTTATTTAGAGCAACGCCCGACTAAAGGAATTTGGGGGGGGCTTTGGTGCTTGCCTGCCATTGCGTTGGAAGAGTGTCCACTAACCCATCTACATCAACACTACACAACCTCAATTACTAAGGTTGAATCATTAATGACACTGAAACATACGTTCACACACTTTCAGCTGGATATTTACGCAAAAACCATCAAAATGCAGGAGAATTTAAGTTTTCCAGGCCGCTGGGTCACCGCGAACGATCGGGTGAGAATGGCTTTACCAAAACCGATTAAAACTATTATTGATTATTTTCTCTTATATCCAAAATCTTAATGATCACTTTTCATCGCATCGGTCCTGCCGGCATTTTTCTGGAGTACTTTCATTGCCTTTTTAGCGTCTAGATCGCCATTTTCAGAGGCTTCTGTAATCCAATACCATGCTTTTCTACGATCTTCGATCACCCCTTGGCCGTAGTAATACATATAACCTATTGCATACTGCGCTTGCGGATTGCCTTTTTCTGCTTCGGGTCGTAGACGGATAAACGCCTGTCTGAAATCTTGAACTTGAAAACTCTTGATGCCTTCACGCAAATTTAACTGACTGGGCAAACAAGCAGATAATCCACCTATTACTAACGCAATCAACACATAATTTAGTCGGCTATACATATATTATTCCTCTACTAACGGTTTGGGTGGCGGGTCAAAAATTAGTTCATCTTTTGGCAAACTTAAACTCTCTAACTCACCGGCATGTTCTAACACGACACCATCTGGCGTAATTTGCTTAATCGTCACTTTACCAGGCAATTTATCACCCACCACATAGGTATCAGCAGGACTATTCGCAAGACTAATTAACGCTTGTGACCCACGTTGCGTACAGGAAAACAAAATACCGACGAGCGTCATATTCAAATCTGAGGGCTTTACATTCAAATCCACTAACGCTTTGGGAATGTAGTCTCCAAATATAGAGACTCTTAGGTTTTTTTGAATCATCGCCTGATCGCGGACAACCTTTTGATTCAAGCCTGCCGAGGCGTTCGCATCCTCAGTCACGTGTACACTATGATAACTCATCACATCTGTAATCAGCTCACGCCCCATCACCAGCCCCATCAATACTAAAATAGTCTGAGCGACAGCAGGCCGCATGAACAGCGTTTCAATATCGTTAAGCGTTAACATAATTGTTCTTAACCACGGGAATATGCTATATCATAAACTGTTTAACGAGCATCTGCCATAATTTGAGGAACCGTATGCCCATAAACAATAACTTTTCAACACGCGCGATTCATGTAGGCAATAAGCCGGATCCCGCGACAGGTGCTGTTATTACTCCGATTTACGCAACCTCTACTTACCGACAAACATCCCCTGGCGTTCATAGCGGTTATGAGTACTCAAGAACACAGAATCCGACCCGTTTTGCTCTGGAAGAAACCATAGCCAATTTAGAATCAGGCACACGTGCGTTTGCATTTGCGTCTGGAATGGCGGCGATTATGACGGTTATCGAACTTCTCGATGCTCATGATCACGTCATCGCTTCTTCGGATCTATACGGGGGAACCTTTCGTTTATTTGATAAGGTCAAAAAACGGTCCTCAGCATTATCTTTTTCTTATGTCGATACGCGGAAGATTGAGGCTATTGAAGCAGCCATTCAACCCAACACCCGTATGATATGGATAGAAACGCCCTCTAATCCAATGCTGCATATCGCTGATCTGACGCGGATCGCAGCGTTAGGAAAAAAACACCAACTTATCACCGTTGCCGATAATACCTTCGCCTCTCCATGGATCCAACGTCCCATCGAATTTGGATTTGATATTGTTGTGCATTCTGCCACTAAATATTTAAATGGCCATTCAGATGTCATATCCGGTATCGCTGTGGTCGGCGAAAATCCAGCACTTGTCGAGCAAATGGCTTTTTTACAAAATTCCTGTGGTGCGATTGCAAGCCCCTTTGATGCATTTCTAGTATCCAGAGGACTGAAAACTTTGGCCCTTAGAATGCAACAGCACTGCACCAGCGCCATGGCTCTGGCGCTTTGGTTACAACAGCATCCCGCTGTTAAAGCCGTCATTTATCCCGGATTAACAGAACACCCTCAGCACGAATTAGCCAAAAACCAAATGCGTGCATTTGGTGGGATAATTTCTGTGATATTAAAACAAGGATTGGAGCAAGCAACGCGCTGCTTAGCTCGCTGCGAACTCTTTACCCTAGCAGAAAGTCTAGGGGGTGTAGAAAGTTTAATTGAACACCCCGCTATTATGACACATGCGTCGATTCCAAAAGCGAACCGCGATAAGTTAGGTATCGAAGATGGGCTCATTCGTTTATCTGTTGGTATTGAGGATATGTCGGATCTCAAAGCCGACTTAGAACAGGCTTTGCACTAAGCTGCCACCACCTTAACCACCTTGAGACCTAGGTAGATAATGTTTTTGTCTAGCAACTTGGATGATCCGCAACATATATTGTATAGATCTTAGACAATACGCGCACTTCTGATATTTTTTGCAACTGTGACATTAACGGGTCTGGGATTGGGCGCAACTCTTCTGAATCTAATACCACGTAATTTTTCGTGTTATTCGCAAGCAATCGACATAACTCTTTGGGATAAAGCGTTGACGTCGCGCGCCCCTCTGAATAAAACTGCGCAGAATAATCGGTTTTTGCAGTCCAATAAATTAAGCGACTCTGTGCAGTGGGGGATTGAGTTTTATAAGCCGCGACAACCCTATCTTGCGACTTGGCCACCCACTCAGGATCCCATACAAACACCGCTATCGCTATTGAAAATATAAATCCAACGGTTGTAGCTATCGGAAATAAGCGTTTCAATTGTTGCTCTGGAATCGACGCGTGTTTGACCAATTCTACAAACAATAACGCGAAAGCAGGCAAACTTGGAAAAACATAAGGATAAATAATATTTCTCGCGAAGGTAAAGAACACTAAAGGTGTGAGCGCAGATAATAATAAATAACGTATCCAACTCTTATCCTCTTGATTCAGACTGGGCAATCGTTTTCTGTTTTGATACAACCACATACCGCCTGGAAGACACCAAGGGAAGGTCCCGAAAAGGGCATAAATCCAGATCATCCCATACGGTGCAACGTGCGCAAACCCATACTTATCGCCCTGCCAACCCGGCTGTAAAAATCGACCGAGGTGTTCCCCTACAATAAAATAATACAAAAATCCCGGCGTCTTCAATTCGGCTAGACAATACCAAGGCAAGGCAATCACCGCGGTCAAGAATAATCCTTTGAACCACGGAAACACTCGCCCTATCGCTAACCACCGTCGCTCAATCAAAACCCATAATCCTATCGGCATCACGGCCAAAATTAACGCAACAGGCCCCTTGGCCAACAATCCAACTCCCATCCCAATAAAAAAAAGATATCTCCAGCTGCGTTGCCGCTCCATAACGGTTTGCCAAAACGCTATCATGATAAGACTTGTTGAAAATAATAAAGAAGGATCCGTCATCACGGTCCCAGAGTTGAGATAAAAATAAAGTGTCCCGGCTAATACCAGCGTCGCCGTCATCGCCGCAGTCACCCCACCGCGACGCTTTGCAATACTCCAAACCAATCCCAGAATACTCAACGATAACAAGAATCCGGGCAATCGTGCTGCAAAGGGCGAAACACCCAACACCTTCATCGATAAGGCTGACAGCCATATCGACAACGGTGGCTTTGCCCAAAACGGCACGTTGTACTGATGCATGGGGGTAATCCAATTATGGGTTTCCAGCATGATCCGTGCGATTTCACCATAACGGGCCTCGGTGGAATCATTTAAAGGGATGTAATACATCGCCAGTAATCGAGTGCAAAATAAAAATACCAACACCCAAAAAAATTGACGCGCCGCGCGTTGCGTTACTAAAGACATAAAACCTTAACCCTGCTCATGTTTATGGATAAGCTCTGCGGCATTATCTTGCATATCCTGTAAAAAGTCACTACTCATAAAATATTCTAATTCATAATGACGATAGGGATAAAGCGGATCTTGAGAAGCTTCGGAAGGATAACCAGGATGACACATAATCAACCCTCCCGCACTGATGCGAGACAAAAATTGCTGGAAATAGGTTCGATAATGCTTTGCCGCTTGAAAACGGTACACGCCAGCAAAACTGCTATTTCGAGGAATATTCGCTTTCGCGATCATACGGTCCCATTTCATACCGCCTAATATAGCCAAAGCTTGGGATTTAGGAAACCCAGCCATGGATCCCCAATCTCGCCAATTATTATACGTTTTACGTAAAAAACACGCCTGAGGTGAGTCGGAGTCTATCCGCTCTCCCTTTAGGCCATGCACACGCAAATAATGGCGTTGGTAGGTGCGTAATAAAACGTCGCGAATCACCGGGAGTTGTTGAATATGTTGATGCCCATCTATAAAATCTGGATAAATATGCATGTCTTGGGTAAACATATCTATTTGTGCTTGAATTTCTGCCGCAACTACCGCTTGGTCCAACCGCCGGCTATAGGCCAACTTGAGCAAAGGCAATAGGCCCATAAATTCACTGCCATAATGCTTATGCCATAATGCGCTTAAAGGTTGTCCAAACGTTAAATTCAAGTGTAAACCAATAAAATGAGTCGATTTCACCCTCGCCAAATCAACGTGTGCTTCAGGCCAAAACGACATATTCACCAAACAACTAATAGCATTTAATCGCTGTTGATTGGCTAATGAGAGTATCGCCATAGATATCTGTTCTGACTGAGCAAAATCATCGGCACATAACCAAATATCTTTTTGAGCACCCTTTAAAGTGCCCTTATCCTGCGGCAGCCACCCCATAATTATTCTTTACGTCGATATACGAATAACATGCTGCAAATAAACCCTGTTAGGGAATACCACACCATCGCACAAATAATAGAAAACAAATGATTTATTTTCCACACATCTATCATCACATACTCAATCACTTCAACTAATCCTAAATTTGTAAAATTCACTAAAAAGAATAATAACAAACGCCGGGTTATGTTCCCCGACACTCGAAAAGTAAAGCGTAGATTCATATAAAAACTGTAGACAATTGAAATAGAGTAACCTAAAACCGTGTATTGAAGGTAATGCAGTCCGGCCAGCGCGCCTAAATACATGACGATAAAACACACACTCATGTTGCTAAGCCCAACCATACCGTACCGCACAATCCGAAAATGAGGAGAGGTTACTATCTGTCGCCGAAGAGAGCTTAATTTAGTCATTCAGTTAGTTCAATAGGTCATAGGTTATGTGACTTGCAATAGTATACAGCGGCCGATTTTTTGTTTCGACCAAAATTCGGCTAATATACTCAGAAATCACTGCCAAAAATAAAAACAGTAGAGAAAACAAACCCGCAATTAAAAAAATCACTGAGGCCAACCCATCCGCCAATTGTTGATGTGAAAACAACTTTTGAACCAAAATAAAACCTGCATACAGCATCATCAACAAAGAAACAAATACCGATAATACAGACATTAATCGCAATGGGCGGGATGAAAACCCAATAATAGAATCTAACGATAAGGAAATGAGTTTGCGCATATTATATTTGCTTTTTCCGGCAAAGCGCGGAGGACAATGAAACGAAATCGTTGCCGTCTTAAAACCAACATAAGCAAACATCATAATTAAATGACGATTACTCTCCTTCATTTTATTGACTGAATCGACGACTTTACGATTCAACAATCTAAAATTACCGGTATCAGAATTTAAATCAAATCCTGTCATCTTGCGCGATAGTCGATAAAAACCTTGGGCAGTCATTTTTTTTAACCAGGATTCTCTATTGCGATTGGTCCGCGACGCACAAACAACATCATAACCTTCCGCAGCTTTACTCACCATATCAGGTATCAATGCCGGGGGGTGTTGTAAATCTGAGTCCATGAGCACGACAAAATCACCTGTAGCATGGTCT
>CANNJG010000061.1 GCA_947504795.1 Legionellaceae bacterium | reverse complement strand
CCACCTCTTTGGCAATGTGGACCAGCGCGTCTAGGTCCTTGGGGAAGCAACTCCCACCAAAACCGGCGCCAGGGTAAATAAAGTCGTACCCAATTCGCTGGTCACTTCCTATGCCTTGGCGGACAGACTCGATATCGGCCCCAAGGTGTTCCGACAAAATGGCAAGTTCGTTGATCAAGCTAATTTTTGTAGCCAACATACAGTTGGCGGCGTACTTCGTCATCTCAGCGCTGCGCGGGCTCATAACCAAGATTCGATCATGGTTCCTGTTGAAGGGCTCGTAAAGCTCACGAAGTAGCGATTCAGCACGTTCGCTGTCGGTTCCGATCACGATCCGGTCAGGGCGTTTGCAGTCTGCAACAGCAGAGCCCTCTTTTAAAAACTCAGGGTTAGAAACAACATCGAAGTCGATAGATATCCCCCTGCGTTTAAGCTCGCCTCCTATGATCGAACGAACTACGTCAGAAGTTCCAACTGGCACAGTCGATTTAATAATGACCGCTTTATAGCCACCCATGTAACGGCCAATAGAGCCAGCGGCCTCCATAAGATAGTCAAGATTGGCACTTCCATCATCTTTAGAAGGGGTTCCGACAGCGAGGAAAAGGATATCTCCGTGAGCGATACCGTCTGTGGGTTGTACTGAAAAGCTCAAACGGCGATCAGAGAGCGATTCCTTAACCATATTTTGAAGGCTAGGCTCGTAAATAGGAATTAGCCCATTGTTGAGTTGATTGATTTTCTTGTTGTCGGGATCGATGCAACACACGCTATGACCTGCATCCGCGAGGACGGCACCCTGAACTAGACCTACGTAACCAACTCCAAAGACTGTTATTTTCATAATTATTTAATGCTTATTTTACAAATATTAAATTTTTCCAGTAATTAAAAAATAAATAGTTTTGGTCTTCAAAGGAATATGACTCATACAGCTCTAATAAATTCATATGATTTAAGTCAGTCCAGTCATTAACGAATAAAACAGGAAGATTTTTATAAAGACGTTGCAAAGTTCCATCAAGTTTTAAAACAGGAACGCGCTTCATCATTAAACATTCCCATGTTCGATGGCAATCAAGACCGTTACCTCGTGGGCTCAAAGTGAATCTGTGCTGCCTTATTCGATTTAAGTAATCTTTGTAATTAAGATTAGGCGCGTCGATATTAACTAATTTTGATTTAACTGCAAAGTCGAGACAATCAGATCTTACATGTGTATTTGTATTTAAGTTGCAATTGAAATAAATTAAAGAAGTAGGGTCAATAGTAAACTTATTGACCTCTAACATTAAATCTGTTTTGGGACCAAAAGACGATTCCCACCTAGTATTCTCAAAGCCAATAGGAATAGCAATAACATTTGGATTCATTGAATACGAGTTCTGCGAATACTAAAAAAAGTAAAACATGTAAATTCATTAACATTTACACCAAAATCATTAAAAGGAGAGCCATCGCATACATAGTAATCACTGTTGTGAGTAATTATAGTTAGATTTTTTCTATTATTCAATAGCTCTTTAAACTTCGATATGTGATGCGTATCGCAATAAATGATATCATCATCAGCGATTGTAAGTGGATCGCAATAAAGCACGTCGTAAAAGATTAATACCTTCTGGGCGAGTGAAGGAAAGCATTCGCCTTTTAATATCATAATTAAAGTCTCATTTAAAAATTAAAATCGAAATATATAAATTAAATTACAGAATATGATTTATGACTTTAGAAAGAATATTGTTAAAGCTGTAATTATCTTTGGTAATTATATTTTCCCAATACCTTGTGGCTGGATGGCCGCCATACCAGTGACAGCCGATTGAATCAGTAGGGAACAAAGTAGCTAGATCATTACAATTTTCTATAAATATGTCTTCTACATGAAAAGAATTATAGTGATAAATCAACGACATGGGTATATTCCAAACATCAGCAGGGTAATTTGACCTTTGAACGTGATTATTAAAGATTGAAGGTCCTAAAGATTGATATTCCACTCCCGATATTGATGAAGCAATATTTAAGAGATTCGAATAGAATGATTTTGCTTCGATTGAGCACCCAATGAAGCCGTTACTAAAATAGTGATTAACTTCATCGTAAGATAAAATTAAATTTACTTCTTCAGGGATCAGCAGTGGCTTAAAGTAAAGAATATCCATATCAGAATATAACCCCCCATATTCAGCCAAAGCCCAAAGCCTAACAATATCTGATTTATGTACTTCTGGCATAGAGTCTGAAAAACCTATACTATCCATGCTGATTGGAATTAGCTCAGCTAGTTTAGAAAGCTGATCGAAATAATCTGCTCCCATATATACGCCTGCCTGTTCACCTGTATTCCAGCTAATAGAAGTATTTGGGAAAGCAGGATAAAAGATGTTTATATGCCAATCCGGATTTTGTTTTTTAAAACTAACAACAGTAAGATATCGTAGAAAACTCAATCTTCCACCCCAGTACATAGTAACAATTTTTGGTATCACATTAACTCCTAATTAAAATGCGCCGATTACCGGTTTATAACCTTCATCTTTACTAAGCATGGATTCAAAAATAAGTTTATTTCGTAAAATTAAGTTTTCATTTTTATTAAAAGGCGCCGTTTCATGAAATTGATGTATGACAAAAGGCTCGGAAATCATGCTTACGTCCATTTTTTTTCTTTGAATTCTGACAATTAATTCATTATCATCGTAGGCAACGCCTTGCGAGTAAATTTCGTCAAAACCACCTAGATCTACTAAATCAGCCTTCATAATTGCTGAGCAAAAATGAAGTCCGGATGGCCTGTACAAAGGATGGTTGTACCAAGCATTTTCGCCGTCAGTAATTGGTGCTCTATTGACCATTGGATTTAATACGTTTCTGACGCGATCTAAGTCATATTTTGAAAGGGATGCCAATTTCTCGGATGTAACTTTATCCGTAGAATAACAACCGAAGTTAAGATATAAATTACTTCTAATTAAATTTCTAGATACGGAAACAATATCGCCAACATGTATGCACTCAGGATTTTGAAATATAATTAAATCATTAGAGGCATTTTTGAACCCAATATTAAATGGCACACACGCATTAACCCATTTTTTTTCACTTGGGTTGATACGTATTAATTTAATATCCAAGTCGAAATCACCAACGATAGTCTCAAGACGGTGATCATCGCTGCTTGCATCATCTACTATGACTACTTCAATTTCAGATTTATGGGCTGAATCCGAAATTGATCGTAATGTATTTTTTATTTGAATAATTCTATTATAGTAGGCCATTACAATTGAAATTTTCATTTATCCACTCCATTTACTAATTTTATTGCATCATCAAAATATTGAGTACTTTCAAAATAACGCCCTGCGCTGTATGCCGCCATTCCGAGGTTTTGGAAATTTTCTACGGATTTAATGCCAAGTTTCAATACGTGTTCATACGCATCAGTAGCCTTATCGAACATTTTGCAATCAAAGTAAAATTTTCCAAGAGAACTCCAATAGTCAGATTCCCCAACAAAAATGCTACCTAGATTTGACAGAATAACTTCCCCCTGAAATACTTTTCCAGTTCGAATTAACTTTTTGGCATTTTCAAATAAAACGCTTATTTCTTCATATGAATGATCTAACTGAGATATATTATTCTTATTTAGTATATTTAAAAAATAACGTTTATAAATATTTTCCAAAGAATAAAAATCATCATTCATTCCGTCATCAATTACCACTTCATCTCGAGCAATTGGTTCAGCAAGTAGGTTCAGGGCTGGGATTTTCAATATTCCAATCGATACTTTATCGATCGCATTTTCAAATATTTTCAGTAGGCGGCTTTCACCTTTAATCCAAGCATTACCCAGATTAAGAAATTCTGTTTTAGAACAAAAGAAATAAGGCGATGGAAGAGCCTTCATATCATTGGTATTTGGAGAGCCTAAATACATCTGACTGAATAATTTTTCATATTTCATTTCTACTTGATTGACTCCAAAACCCATGTGATCTATCCAACTATTCGTGTCAATAACAGATCCACCGATCAATTTAAAATGGTTTTTTTCTGCAATAAAAAATATATCTTGCACCCAGTTCATAGGCGGTAACAAGTATGGGTCTAATACTATTATCCATTCAGAAGTGCACATTGATGCCGCTGATACAATGAGATCATCCCGGGTGGCATATGCGTTCTCATGGTTTAAAACAATATCAAATTCCTTTAATATTTCATTTAAAGCAGATTTTTTTATGGATGCAACAGATGTAAAAATTATTTTATCAGGTGCATTTCCTGAATGATCTATAGCGGTTCTAATAATTTTAAGCGCATTTTCAATTTTATCCACATCATCAAATAAAAGTGGGACTATTAACGTATATTTAACTTTTACTAGTGCATCAATTATTTTTGTACTTACCAAGCTTAGATTAGTATTTTTATCTGCAGTGTTTAGTTTATTAACGATAACGGACGCGTATGTAGCAGGCTTAAATATTGGCATCCATTTGTTTTGATATCCGATTAGATTTCTTACATACAAGCCACCCTGAACAAGATTTTTTTTTCTTTCTTCGTCTTTCCATATTCTGTATGCTGGAAAGTCTTCATTCTCTAAACCCGCCCTTGCAACAAACGTCTTGGGATCGATTTCTGCGGCCTTTCCGCCAGGAAGGTGAAACATAGCATCTTCGTCTTCCATATATGCATAATCAAGTCCGACCGCTTGAATTCTTGCAGAGTAATCCGCATCTTCTTCACCGTACAAACCGTACTCTTCACTCCAATAACCGATTAAATTCCTTGTGCTGGAAGGTATCAGTACAGCTGCTCCACCTATATTGCTAGTTGTCTTTCTCAATCGGGTACCGTTCTCATTTTCCATAAGTGGATATGATTTATTTTCAACGTTGTACCCAACCAATCCCAGGCCCGTATTTGCTTTGACGAGGTTTATCATGTCAAAGAGCCAATTGTCTTTCTTAACAATAATATCGTTGTCAATTTTTACAAAAAATCTTGCATTCGGTTCTTTTAGCCATGCAATATTTGCAGCCCTAGCTACTCCAATATTGGCATCCAAACATACCAGGTTATTGATATGCGATTTACCATATAATTTTTGCAAATATTCCACCGTTCCATCGGTACTTCCGTTGTCAACAACCGTCAATTTCCACTTCGATTGCGTGGTTCTCAAAATAGACTGGATTGATTGTTTTGTATACTCCAATCTATTGAAAGTAATAAGACAAATGTTCGTAAATTCGTTTTGCATTTTAATATTTATTTTTAGTCAAGCGCAGACTCAATTCGATCTTTGACTTTTTTCAGCAAATCTACTCTTTCTGAATTAAATACTTGTAGATAATTTACAAACCCACTTAATTTGCAAGCGATTTTCAATGCGTCTAGAACCACTAGTTCGCTTCTAAAATCCTCCCACATTTTATTCCCCATTTGAAATTCAATTGGATTGAAGGTTTTTGTTTTAACGGATTCTTTTTCAATTAAAAATGAAGCTATTCTTTCTATAATAAATACTTTTAATGGGGCTATTCCATTGTCATGCTTTACATATGAATTCAATGCCTGAGCTAACTGACTGTTATTATTTTCTGCTAATGTGAATATTTTTTCGCAGCATATCAACCACATGTTCCAAAAAGACTTTTTTGCCACAAAGTAATTGCAAAATACAGTGCTTCGGGTATCCATTAAAATATTAAATATACTCACTTCGGGATAAATTTCTTTCAGGCATTGATCAGCAATAGCAACAGATCCAGTATGGGCTTCTTCTAGTTGCTCAAAAACATTAAAATTCAATGCAGATTGATCGAAGTATGGTGAAAAAATGACTACATCAGAATCATCATTTTCAATAAAACTCACAACATTGCTTGCTTCTAAACCTGTTTTTTCTTTGAATTTTGGTGAAAAAAAACCATACCTAGTGTCATCTTCAAGCTGAGTATTTAATAAAAATTTTCTGATCGGCCAATATTCTCTCCAGTCCGGGCGTTCATTTTGGAGATTATTAAGTTGTAAAAATCCTTGGTCATTTTTGACCTGTGTTTCGTTTGAGTAATATATTTGATATATTTTATTTTTCATAACTTACTCTTGGGAATCATTTATGCGATGCAATGTCACCGCTGGATACCAAGCTGAATCAGATGGTTCCAACATCCACCGCCAATCAGGATTAACGCCCAACAAAACCTCACACGGAACATCCAGAGCCCCACACAGGTGAGACAGCGACGTATCCACACTTACCACTCCAGCCAAGCACTGGCAAATAGCGGCAGTGTCTTCAAAATCACTGATTTCTGCCGTCACTTCAGCTACACCCATCCGCTTGAGAATTTCCTTCTCTTGAGCACTTGTTTCGAGCTGCAAGCTGATGAAGCGCTGGCCTTTGGGGAGTTTGGCTAGGAAGTTTTCTAAGGGAATACTTCTGTTTTTATCGTTTTGGTGGTTGGGGCTGCCGCGCCAGACGATTCCTACGCTTTGGCGCTGGTTTGCCATCTCCGTCGCCCATTTTTTTGATTTTTCAGGGCTGACATGGATATAAGCGCCATCTACGCCGACATCTTGAAGCCCCAGCCCAAATAGGCCTGGCAAGCTCATCAGCTGAACCTTGTAATCGGCTGGCGGCGCAGGCTGACCTTTGATAAGGATCTCATTGACCCCTTGAACACGGCTCATCAGCGAAGCCAACACAGCGTCCACCTCAAAAACAACATAAGCGCCTAATTCAGATACACGGCGGATAAATCTGCAAAACTGGATGGTGTCGCCAAAGCCCTGTTCGCTTTGAATCAGTATTCGTTTGCCTTGGAGCGACTGCTTTCCACTCCAAACTTCCAGATGGGGATGGCGATTTAGCGCGGCTTTGTTGTCGTTGACCCAGCGCCATTCGTACAAAGGCCAGCCGGCTTTGTAGTCTCCTTGTAGCAGCAAGGCGATTGACTTGTTGAAGTAGGCCTCGGCTAAGTCGGGCTCTAAAGAAATAGCTTTGTCAAACGAAGCGATGGCTGCGTCTAGCTGATGGAGGTCTTGGTAGATATTGCCTTGGTTGCTATGGGCTTGGGCGTAGTCGGGCTTTTGGGCTATGGCTTTTTGGATGGACCGAAGCGCCTCGGTTAAACGCCGCTCACCGCGATAGGCGGCCGCTAAATTGAGATGAACCTCAGGGAAGTGGGCCTGTAGCGCAATCGCCTTGTTGAAACTTGCAATAGCTTCTTGATTTTTTCCTAAGGCTTTAAGGGCCAGGCCTTGGGTGTTGTAAGCCTCAGCGGAGTCGGAGGCTAACGCTAGAACTTTATCGATGCACTCAAGGCAAGCGCGGTACTGCTTGAGCTTAAACATCGCCGCGCCCAAGGATAAATAGGCTTGGGCGTTGGCGCCGTCAAGTTCTACGGCCTTACAAAAGTAATCCACGCTGGCTTGTGCCTGATTTGCAGCCATGGCTTGGTGGCCAAGGGCTAAGAAGTTCTCAAGCATAAGCTGGCTCATAGCAAACCCTTCAGAGTTTGTTGAAGCGCGCTGAGAACAGGGCTCCATTCGCCCACTGATGTTTGGCGCAGAAGCGTTGCGCTAGGGTACCAAGGGCTATTGGCTCTTTGGGTGAGCCAGCGCCAGTCGGGGCAATAGGGCAGCAAGACCCACAGGGGCTTATTCAGAGCGCCCGCTAGGTGGGCCACACTGGTGTCCACGCTGATCACCATATCCATGCATTCGCACAGCGCTGCCGTATCGGCAAAGCTTTCGATATCACTTGAAAATTCAGTGAAATGGGCTTGTTGCTTTAATTGCTTTAAATCTTCAACACTGTGCTCTTTTTGCAAACTCACGTAAGTTATTCCGCTGGGCATTACGGCTAAGAACTGCGAGAACGAGAGGCTGCGGTTGTGGTCGTTTTCATGGGCGGGGCTTCCGCTCCAAACCAATCCGATACGGGGACCCACTTTAGGCCCCAACTTTTTCTGCCAAGCGGCGACTTTTTCAGGGTCAGCCTTCAGCCCAGCGCTTGGAAGAGGGATTGTTGTCAGTTGAGTGCCGAAGGCCAAAGGCAGGCTTAAAAGCGGGCAGTGGTAATCCAGCGCTGGGACAGCGTCTCCCGTCGTGATGATTTGGTCCACGCCTTCTAGGTGGCGTAAAAAACCGAACAGCGTGGGTTGCACCACCAGGATCACTGTGGCACCAAGCTGCTTGACCATGCGGGCATAGCGGCTGAACTGAAGGGTGTCGCCTAGGCCTTGTTCGCTGGTCAGCAGAATAGTTTTTCCTTCTAGCGGCTCTATTCCTGTCCACCGGGGTTTATCCGTAGCAAAAACATTGGGAGCCATTTTTTCCATCGCCCAGCGCCACTCGTACAAACGCCAACCCGCTTCAAAATTCCCAGTTAGGAGTTCTGCGAGGGCTTTGTTGCAGTAGCTCTCAACGTAGTTGGGGTCTGCGGCGATCGCGCGGTCGTAACTGGCGATGGCTTGGGCATGTTGGTTCAAGCTATTGAACGCAACGCCACGGTTGCAAAGGGCTTGCGCGTGGTCGGGCTGGATGGCGATGGCTTTGTCAAAAGCATTTATAGCTTCTTCAAACCGACCGAGGTCTTTGAATACGCAGCCTTGGTTGTAATAAGCAGCCACGTTATCAGGCAGGCAGTCAATGGCTTTTTGGTAAGCGTCAACGGCTTCGGGCTTACGTTTAAGGTCTTGTAGGGCGTTGCCTCGGTTGTAATAGGCGGATGCAAATTGGGGGTCGTGGGTAATGGATTGGTCGTAGTCTTCTAAGGCGAGATTTGGTTTTTTTTGGCTGTGAAAAACGGTGCCTCTGTTGAGGTAGAAAATGGAGTTGTTAGGTTGTAAAGCCAAGGCTTCACTGTAGGCGGCCAAGGCTTTGTCTAATTGGTTTTGCGATTGGTAAACGATACCCAGGTTGTAAAAAGCTTCGGCGTATTGCGGGTTCCAGCGCAGGGCGGCGTGGTAGGCGACGATGGCCGCATCTATTTTTCCGATTTCTTTGAACTCAGCGGCTACAGCGTTGTACGCGCCAGCGCAGCGGTAAGCGGCTTCTTCGTAGGCGGGATGAAGCGCCAAGGCTTTTTCAAAAGCATCAATCGCGCTTTGGTAATTTTTAGACTCCTGCAGCGCGATGCCGAGGTTGTAATAAAACAAGGGCTGTTGGGGCTGCAGAACGACTGCTTGGGTATAGCTGGCTGCGGCTTCGTCTAAGCGCTGAAGTTTCAGAAGCACGTTGCCGCGGTTGAAGTGGGCTTCAGCATAGTCAGGACGAATGTCAATCGCTTGGCGAAAGCTTTCTAAGGCTTTTTCTGACAGGCCAATAGCGTGTAACGCAAGGCCTTGGCCGTTGTAGGCCGCGAAGTAACGGGGGTCAAGCGCGAGGGCTTTGCGGTAGCTCTCGAGCGCGACTTGGTATTGGCCGAGGTCGGCTTGG
>CANNJG010000060.1 GCA_947504795.1 Legionellaceae bacterium | reverse complement strand
AATAAGCCACCCAGCATCACGAATTGACCTTGTGCGAAATTTATAATACCAGTTGCGTTAAAAACGAGGGTGAAACCAAGGGCAACTAATCCATAGATGCTACCAATGGTTACCCCGCTTAAGGCAAACTGAATTAAAGTATCCAAACTAACATCAAAAAATCGCATAATTTATTGCACAGCGCGAACAAATTTACCTTTTTGTACTTTGGTGAACAGAATACTCTTCGCGTCTGGTTCGTGCACCTTGGGGCTGTAACGAATAATTAATGCTACACCATCATAGCTGGTGCGTTCAATTTCATTCCTGAGTTTTTGTGGATCGGGAGTGTCGCCACCAGCTTTGGCTAGAGCAGAAAATGCAACTTGTGCCATATCAAATCCAACACTTTCAAATACCTCAGGCAGTTTGCCGTATTTTTTATTAAAAGCGTCGACAAAAGCTTTTTGTCTTGGAAGCGGATCATCTGATGCAATAAATGACTGCAATATAACGCCTTCAGCAGCAGGGCCTCCCGCCGTAATCATGGGTCGAGTTGCCATGGAAACAGGGCCAATGATAGGAATATTAAGTCCTAATTGACGAGCATTTTTTACGGAAATAGCGCCAGCAGGATTGGCAAACCAAGAAATCAAAACATCTGGTTTTGCAGCTCGAATATTGGCTAATTGCGCGGTGAAATCTGTATCTGGATCATTTCCCTTTTCCTCACGTACAACCTCAACGCCATGTTTGTCTTTTAATTTATAAAGCGATTCTGAGGCGACCTGACCGTACTCTCGCGTCAATCTTAGAAAACCTATCTTTTTTGCACCCAAATCTTTTGTTGCATAGGTTAGCATTTGATCGACGACAGTTTCAAAGTCAACAAGAAAGTAAAAGGTATAAGGTACAAGTCTCAAATCTGCTTTTGTCCAAGCAGTTGCGGCGAGCTGAGGGACTTTAAATTTTTCGGCAACTGATGCAACAGCATTTGCAGTTGACCCAAAACTTGCACCTAGCAATATAGATATTTTGTCTTGACTGATTAATTTATTAGCCAAAATAACCGCTTGATCAGGTTTGCTTTGATCGTCCTCAAATATGATTTTTACTGGACGACCATTAATTCCACCTGATGCATTAATTTGATCAAGAGCAAGTTGAATTCCGTCTCGAGTAGGAACGCCATTAGCTGCAACAGGACCACTTAATGATAAAACCGCACCAATTACGTAGGGCTCTTTTGTCTGCGCACTTGAGTGTCCGAAAAAAGTGAATGTCAGGAGACAAGTACTTAGGACAAAACTAAGTAACTTAAGGAAAAATTTTCGAGTTTCAATCAAAGTTTTAATATTCATTTTTATCTCCTAAAAATTTGTCTCAATGTAGTTGACCTATAAGGATTTATAAACAACAATGCAACTCATGTTAACTTTATAAAAATAATAAGCAATCATTATTTGCATGATCCGCATACTCGTATACCCTCTGCTTTTTGATGTGTTTTTAACTTTGGTGAAAGTTTCAATTGGCTAGTTAGCGAGACTAGCCTAAACTTTTTTGATAGATGTACAAAACTTTTCTCTGATGAAAGCTTCATTTTTATGCTTCTAAACCAATCAGTGAGAATTGCTGTGGATATAGGTGGAACTTTCACAGACTGCGTTATTCAAGGCGATATGGGACTAAGAATAGTTACTAAGTCCTTGACTACTAAATCGGATCCCTCTCTGGGCGTAATGAATTGCATAGAGATTGGAGCTCAAATGTTGGGGGTTCAAGTATCAGTCCTACTACATCAAACAACCGCGTTCGTTCATGGTACGACTGTAGGAACGAATGCTTTAACCGAGCGCAAAGGCGTGCGAACGGGCTTGCTTATGACTCGCGGTCATGAACAGACCATAACAATCGGCCGTGTGCGACAAAAAGTAATGGGATTGTCAGAGCGAGAAAAAATACACGTCACCCATCTCAGCAAGGCCCATCCGCCAATCATCGATCCGATTGATATACGCCCCATTACTGAACGTATTGATAGCAGTGGTGAAATTATTGTTAAATTAGATTTAATTCAAGCAGAGAAAGCTTTGGATGATTTGGTTAAAAGCGGCATCTCCTCTATTGCAGTTTGTTTACTCTGGTCATTTGCAAATCCAATCCACGAAGAAGCGATTTTGGCTTTGGTTAAGCACAAGTACCCTGATCTTTTTGTTTCAATTTCTTCTGAAGTGTCTCCACGGAGTGGCGAATACGAAAGAGTGGTATCTACTGCTTTAAATTCATACATTGGCCCCATTGTGGGCGATTATTTGGTGCAGTTAGAGCAAAGACTTCAAATCAATGGACTGACATGCTCATTGTTGGTGATGCAAGCAAACGGAGGCTTAACTACCGTCGACGCTGTTCTTGGTCGCCCTTTGTTAACGGTTGACTCGGGACCTGCTGGGGGTGTTTTAGGTGGTCGGTTTGCTTCAAGCATTATTGGACATCAAAATATTATCTGCGCCGATGTCGGTGGAACAACTTTTGATGTGGGCATTGTTAATCAAGGTCGAGTTCAGATGGACTCTCAGCCTGTAATTAAACAATATGCCTATCTGATGCCTAAGATATTTATTAAATCAATTGGCGCTGGTGGTGGCAGTATTGCATGGGTAGATCCGGGGGGGAGTTTGAGAGTTGGCCCACAGAGTGCTGGATCTAATCCCGGTCCTGCAACGTATGGGCGGGGCGGAGTTGAGCCAACGGTGACAGATGCTCACGTGGTTTTAGGCTACCTAGCGGAGGAATTTCCATTGGGCGGCACCGTCAAGGTTGATCTAAAAAAAGCGCAAGACTCTATTTTAAGAGTTGCTGCTCCTTTAGGCATGTCGGTGGTGGAAGTGGCTACGGCAATACTTGAAATTTCTAACGCTCATATGGCTGATTTGGTAAGAAAGGTAACTGTGGAGAGGGGATTGGATCCACGTAAATTCGTACTCTTTTTATACGGTGGTGCTGGTCCAATTTTTGCCGGATTTTTGGCCTCACAAGTTGGAAACGAAATCACTTACGTTCCCGCAGAATCGGGTGTATTTTCTGCCATGGGAATGCTGACTTCAGATATTGAGTTACAAGAAGAGAGATCTGTCAATTTTAAATTCCCATTTACAAAAGAAAATTTAGAAAAATTAAATCAAATTTTTATTATTACAGATGAAAAGTTGATGACTAGATTTAAAAATGCAGGGTTTGATGTAAATTCTGTTGAGTTGAGACGAACTGTTGATATGCGATTTGGAATGCAGGTGCATGAATTAGAGGTCGATGCGCCAAATGGGGTATTGACTCAACACGATATTGAAAAGTTAGAGAAAAACTTTCCCATTATTTATGAAGGAAACTTTGGTCCCGGTAGCGCCTATCTAGGTGCAGGTATAGATTTAGTCACACTGCGAAGTATTGGATCGATTGCAATTCCAAAACCGAATTTGGGAGCATTGACTAATCAGGCGAAAAAAATGAGTTCATTGATCGGCGAAAGATTGGCTTATTTTTCTATGAGTTCAGGCGCATTAAAAACCGAAGTTCATTTGGGCGAACAATTAGTTGCAGGGCAAAAAATTATAGGGCCAGCTATTATTCAAAGATACGCTGACACAGTTGTAATACCGCCTGGTACCCAATTATCTATGGACGATGTTGGCGGACTCTCAATTATAAAAATTAATTAGGTAAGGAGCTTCATCCCATGAAAAAAAAGGATCATTTAGATGTCGTAACCTTTGAGGTTTTACGCCACAGGCTTTGGGAAATTAATGATGAAATGGGCTTAATGGCCGCAAGAATTTCAGGCTCACCAGCAGTGTACGAGTCTGGCGACTTCAATGCTGCATTACTCACTGCCGATGGAAGAGGATTGTTCACTGGTGTTTATGTCATCCGACAAGCTGCTGCACTTGATGTGATGGTTAGATGCGTAATCAAAGAATTTGAAGGCGATATTTACGACGGCGATATGTTTCTAACAAATGATCCTTGGTTTGGTTCTTTGCACGCCATGGATTATGCAGTTGTTGCACCAGTTTTTTCCAAGGGAACGCTGGTTGCTTGGACTGGCGTCACGATGCACGAAATGGACGTGGGTGGTCCTAGGCCTGGTAGCTGGAGCGTGGGTGCCAAAAACGCTTACGAAGAGTGCCCGCTCATGCCTCCTGCAAAAATAGTTGATGCGGGTAAATTTAGAAAAGATATTGAATCTTTTTATTTGCGCAATTCGCGAACTGCACAAGTCAACGCATTGAATCTAAGGGCTAAAATTGCAGCTCAAATATCTACGCGTGAACGCTTGCGTGAAATAGTTGATGACTATGGTTTAGATACTTTTTTAAATGTTCAAGAGAGAATCATTGATTACGTAAAAAGAAGTTTAAAAACACGAATTAAATCCTTGCCGGATGGACAGTTTTATGCAAATACCCTTTTGCAGCATGACGGTGTTAATGACAAACTTTATGAATTGAAGTTGCTATTAACTAAAAAAGGTGAGGAAATAATATTTGACTTCACTGGAACCGCCAAGCAAGCTAACGGATCTATTAATTGTGCTTACAGTGGATTAATTGGTGGAGTTACGCAAATCTTATTTCCTCTACTTTGTTTTGATCTGCCGTGGTCGCAAGGAGCATTATTAGATTGCATTGAAATCATTTCAGAACCTGGCACCATCAATAATGCACTATTTCCTGCCGCCACGAGTATGGCTACCGTTAATGCCTCCCAATCTACTGGAAATTTAGTATGGGAGGCCATGGCAAAGCTTTACGGAATTTCATCCGATTTGCGAGATGAGGTTATTGCTATCGGCTACGGTGGCGTAAATATGGCCGTCTTATCGGGTCGCAGAGCAGATAACACTCCATTTGTTAATATGTTCACTGATTCTGTAGGCGGTGGTGGAGCCCGATCATTTGCTGATGGAATCGATACTTGCGGTAATTTAATTGCTCCTTCATATGGAATTCCGAATGTAGAGCGAATTGAAAGTCTCTTGCCATTACTTTACGTATATCGCATTGAAAAAATAGATACTGGCGGTGCAGGAAAATATCGGGGCGGTGTAAGTCTTGAATTCATGATTACTCCGCATAAAACTCCTCACGATGTAGAAGCAATATTTTTTGCGAGTGGGTATGATCATATCGAAAATAAAGGTGTTTCTGGAGGCTTTCCAAGCACTGTTCAGCGCAATACCTTAATGCGAGATACTAATTTATTTGCTTTATTTGCTGATGGAAAAATTCCTTTATCCCGAGACGAACTAATCGCTCAACGAATTGATTTTCCTCAAGCAAAAGACGCTGATCATTTTGGATTTGGTGATGTTTGGGTGAATTATTGTTCAGGGGGTGGAGGTTATGGCGATCCACTCAACCGTGAATCCAGTGCTGTTTATCGCGATATAAAAATTGGCTTGTGCTCATCTGAGCAGGCAAAAATTTTGTATGGTGTTGTATTCAAATCCGATCTTACATTTGAGATCGATTTGGAATTAACCAGTATTAAAAGAGAGTCTTTACGTCAAGAAAGAATAAGCAAGGGTGTTTCTAAAGAAAATGCTACGTTAAATCGTCAAAAAGCGAATTCACAAAAGCGTCTCATGCAGGTCGGTGAAGTTCTCTCTGTAAGGATGATTGATAAAAAAGAAACTTTTGTTTGCGATCATTGTGAAACGGTTTTAGGATCTGCCCATAAAAGTCCACGTGATTTCGGCTTAATGATTGAGCAACCCATATCAAGCGTCGCAAAAATAAACTCAGAAGCGCAAAATCCTGAGGTTGTGGTGCGTCTTTATTGCTGTGCAGGATGTGGTGTTTTATTTGACACTGACGTTCAAAAGCCTGCTGAAGATCCATGGCAAAACAACATGTTAATCATGCATTCATCTTGAATAATAAGATTTAATACTCTAAGAGTATGTTTTAATTTTTAATTTTACAAGTCACTTCCCTCAATTAATTAAGGAGCATTTCATGGCCAAACTAAGACACATTTCACTTTCAGTTCAAGACCCTTGGGCAACCGCCGAATTTTATATGAAAGCTTTTGATATGAAAAAGGTGGGGGAAGTTGATATCTCTTTTGTGCTAGGTGTATTTTTGTCTGATGGCATCATCAATATGGCTATATTAAAGTTTAAGAATGATGAAATGGCCGGTCCGAATGGAAAAGATTGGGTTGGCATCCATCATTTTGGATATTGGGTGGACAATATTGAAGAAATTCAAGAGAAAATCAAATCTGCTGGTGGAAAGTATTTTGCAGGTGAGGTTCCTGAAGATAATTCTTTTTATGAAGTGAAATATTTAGATCCGAATGGAATCATGATCGACATTACTGAAAATGGTTGGGCAGGTTCGTCAAAGGCGGTTGTCGGAGTTGATGACACGGCTAAGAAACTGACCAAGCCTAATCTAGAGGCCGACAGAACAAAGTTAAAGGCAACTTCCTAAAGCCAAATAAAGAATAGATACTAAAAGCCAATTAATATTGGCTTTTTTTATTTTCTTTAGTCTAGGGATTTTTAAACTCTTCTTCGTTAGCGCTTTAAAAGGTGTTGTAATTTTTATATGAAAAATAACGATCTTGAAGTACAAGGGCAGTCTTTTCTCGTCAATAAAGGCTCCGTTCAATTATTTCTTTGGCGCAAAAGAATAGGAAAAGACCCGCTTCCTATTTTGTTACTGGTTCACGGATCATCACTTTCGTCTGTTCCAACTTTTGATTTGCACGTGCCGGGCAAAGATGACTACTCAATGATGGATTGGTTTGTTCATCGTGGGTTTGATGTGTGGACTCTTGATCACGAAGGTTATGGTAGTTCGAGTGTGACTGACGGAAATTCGGACATTGCTACAGGTGTGCAGGATTTAGATTGTGTTACAAGTTTTATTTTAAATAATACAAAATCAAATTCTTTATTGCTTTATGGGCTATCTTCAGGTGCATTACGAGCTGGTGCATTTGCAAATGAGTTTCCAGATCGCGTTAAAAAAATAGTACTTGATGCTTTCGTTTGGACGGGTAAGGGGTCATTTACACTTGCTAAACGCAAGGAAGGTCTTGATTTTTATAGAAACAACAGCAGACGAAGCATAGATGAAAATTTTATTCATTCACTTTTTTTACGAGATGGCGTTGTTACATCTGAAACAGAGGTGATGCAGGCGTGTGCAACTGCTCAGTTGAGTTACTCAAATTCGGTGCCTACTGGTACTTATCTTGATATGACCTGTAATTTGCCATTAGTAGATCCCACTAAATTAATAATGCCTACATTAATTGTTAGGGGCGAATTTGATGGAATAGCTACGATGGATGATCTTTTAAAGTTTTTTGAATTATTGGCTACTAATGATAAGCAATTTACTGTTATTCCAAACGTTGCCCACTTTACGGTACTCAGCATCAACAGGGTAAAAATTTGGGAAATCATGAAGCAGTTTTTTCATTCTTAATAAACGATGCGTCTCAATGGGGTAGGTCTGTCTGGCGTATCTTGACCTCGGTCGAGTAATGAAGCCTAGTGGCTCTTCGGATGTCTTTGACCACCTTCTCGGCAGTGGCATTTGGTTGATTGGATTTCAATTTCATCTTCACTCCTTAGGTTGAAAGATGAACCAAAACCCTCCTTTAATCAAGTACCCCTATTTGTCTCAAACACGCTGACGTCGGACAGTTGATATGACTGTTTCTTGGCTGCCCATTGCGAAGGTAGCTTGCTGCGTTAGTAATGGAGCCGGTCAGTTATATAACGCGTTAGGTGAATAGGCTTAACGAAGGGTATGCGGCCTTACAAATCTTCGTGTTTTGTGGTTAACTTGAATTAGCCAGCTGAATTTCCAAATACCTCATCACTTTGCAATAGGAAGCTTATGACTATTGCCTTCACACTCGAATGGCTGCACTTGGTGTTATTGGCACTAGCGGAACCCTTGTTTGAACAATAATTGGAGTAGTTCATGAAAAATGTCACAACAACAAGCACTCGTCGCAGTTTGCTGTGTACCGTATTAGGCTCGGCAATCATGCCCATGGCTTCAATCGTTGGTGCGCAACCCAAGTACCCTTCGCGAACTGTCGTTGTGGTGTCGCCATTTTCCGCTGGCGGCCTCAACGATATGTGTTCGCGAGCGGTGGCACGTGGACTGCAACAAACACTCAACGAAACTGTGGTTGTTGAAAACCGTCCAGGCGGCAATACCATGATTGGACTTGAGCATGTGGCGCGCTCGGCACCCGATGGGCACACGCTAGTCACAGTCAGCGATGCAAACATGACTTATCTGCCAAGTTTGATGCCCAATCTGTCGTTCAGCCTAGAAAAAGATTTCGCCCCCATCACCATGATTGGCATTGTGCCGATGGTGATCATCGTTCGCCCAGGACTCGATGTTAATTCGGTACGTGACTTGATTGCGTTTGCTAAAGCGCAACCAGGTAAACTCAATTTTGCATCTGCAGGTGTTGGGACAGCCCCTCACATGACGGGAGAGTTATTCAAGTTTCGTGCGGGTGTGAATATGGTCCACGTCCCTTACAAAGGTGCCATGCTTGCAGTGACCGATGTGATTGCAGGACACGTTGATCTGATGTTTGCCGATTTGGGTACAGCACTCAACCACATCAAGTCTGGCAAAGTCAGGGCCATTGCCATCACCACCAAAGAACGTAAATCAACACTGCCTGATTTACCGCCAATTGCAGATACCTTAGACGGCTTCGATGCTCGTTTGTGGATTGGTATGGCCGCGCGTGCTGGCACACCAGTCGACATCATTAGACGTCTTAACCACGACATCGTTGCAAGTCTTCAAAAACCAGAAATTGGTGGGCCCATCAGTAGCCAAGGTATGACGTTGGCAACCAATTCCGTCGAAGAATTCACACGTATGATTGCAGAAGACCGAATGCGATTTGCACAAATCATTCGCAGTGGCGGCATCAAATTAGAAGACTGATTGTCACTCTTGTCAAGATTGAATAAATAACGTAGATCTGACAAAAAACGTCATGAAAAAACGTCACTCATTTTAAAAATCACAAAAGAGGACGCCCGATGCCCTTAGAGATACGAAACAACCGCATTCTTGAAATTGTTAAAGCAGATGTTGAGTTTGAAAAGTTAGCAACAGGTTTTGAATTCACAGAGGGACCCCTTTGGCATGCACGTGAAGGGTATTTGTTATTCAGTGACATGCCTGGCGATCATTTGCGCAAGTGGACACCGGGAGAGGGCATCTCTACGTTTCGCAAGCCCTGCCATCAAACCAATGGTTTGGCTTGGGACCGTCAAGGCCGCCTCATTGCTTGTGAGCATTCATCTAGCAAACTTACGCGCACAGAGTTTGACGGGCGCATCACCGTTTTGGCCAGCCACTACGAAGGACAAGAACTCAATAGCCCCAATGACTTGGTTGTGCACTCTAGCGGTGCCATTTATTTCACGGACCCCATTTATGGACGCAAAGAGTTTTACGGTCGACCACGTCCGCTAGAGATGTCTT
>CANNJG010000059.1 GCA_947504795.1 Legionellaceae bacterium | reverse complement strand
TCATTCCTTCCTCACCCCTTTGGGGCGCACTGCGTGCGTCCAAAATACTTCGCCGCACTTCGTGCTCTTCGCTTCGTATTTTGTCGACCCTCTTTCGATTCGAACCCTTCCGGGTGAAGACCTTTCGAGCGGGTGTGGGTTTCTGGCTTTAGATTGTTGTTTCGCGTGGTTTGTGAAGGTGGTGCGCCCGGAAGGATTCGAACCTCCGACCCTTTGGTTCGTAGCCAAATACTCTATCCAACTGAGCTACGGGCGCATTGTGCTTGGCGGAGAGAGAGGGATTCGAACCCTCGATGAGATTTTGTCCCATACTCCCTTAGCAGGGGAGCGCCTTCGACCACTCGGCCATCTCTCCGATTAGGATGCGAAGTATAACAGGAAACGTGTTCCGGTCAAATTCAATATCTATACTATTTTATAAAAAGCCCAGATTATCCTAGAAAAAAGAGTCGCTATTCGCCGATATGGATTTAACATTGAAGAATGGTTGTCCGCTATTGTGAAAATGATAGCAATTTTTTGATTGAAACAGGTTACCAAAAAGTCATAAATCCTGTTATCTTAGTACCTCTAAGGGATATAGATTCGGAGGGAGTATGAAGACACGCTCAAATCTCGAGGGACAAGCGGTCTACGTGGTAGATGGTAATCGTACTCCGTTTTTAAAAGCCAGAGGATTAGGTGCTTTCTCAGCCTCAGATCTGGCTGTGCAAGCAGGGCGCACGTTATTAAAACGTCAGCCATTCGCGCCAAGTGACTTAGATGACGTTATCATCGGTTGCGCTATGCCAAGCCCTGATGAAATCAACATTGCCCGTATTATTGCTTTGCGTTTAGGCTGTGGGAAAGGTGTTCCCGGTTACACGGTTATGCGTAATTGCGCCTCCGGCATGCAAGCGTTAGATAATGCGGCCATGCAAATCGCGAGTGGACGTAGCCATTTAATTCTTGCAGGGGGCACCGAAGCCATGAGCCGCGCGCCGCTGTTATTTAACGATAAAATGGTGGCTTGGCTTGGATTTTGGATGTCCGCGAAATCAGTTGGACAACGCATAAAACTGTTAACGCAAATTCGGCCGTCTTATTTTGCCCCTGTTATCGCACTTCTGCGGGGGCTAACTGATCCTATTGTAGGATTGGGCATGGGCCAAACCGCAGAAGAAATTGCCTATGAATTTCACCTGACTCGCCAAGTAATGGATGCATTTGCTAATGACAGTCATCATCAGGCAGCAGCTGCTTATGCCGATCATCATATGGGAGAAGTTTCGCCAATCATCGATTCTAAAGGCCGTGTTTATGCGGAAGACGATGGCTATCGTAAAGATAGTACGATTGAAGGGTTAGGCAAATTGAAGCCCTTTTTTGATAAACGTTATGGCATGGTAACGCCTGGAAATAGCTCACAAATTACCGATGGCGCTAGTTTATTGCTGCTGGCAAGTGCTGAGGCTATAAAAAAATATAATTTGCCGGTGTTGGGTCGTATCGTTGATGCGCAATGGAGTGCATTGGATCCGACGGTCATGGGGTTAGGCCCTGTATATGCGGCCACGCCTATTTTAGAGCGGCAACAACTCAAACCCAAAGATATGGATTGCTGGGAAATTAATGAAGCATTTGCAGCCCAGGTATTGGGTTGTCTGGCTGCTTGGGATGATACTCATTTTTGTCAAACAGAATTGGGTTTAAAGGCGGCCATGGGCGCGCCTGCTTTGGACTCAATCAATCAAGATGGTGGCGCTATAGCAATTGGGCATCCCATCGGAGCGAGTGGTGCGCGGATAGTGTTACATGTCCTTGCTACGTTAGCCAGGACGGGGGGGAAACATGGGATGGCTGCTATTTGTATCGGTGGTGGTCAAGGTGGTGCGATGTTCTTAGAGAGAACAACAGAGGTAAGCAAATCATGACCCAGTATAAACATTGGAATATAGACGTTGATACACAGCACCTGGCCTGGTTAGGACTCAATCGCCAGGATTCCTCAGCGAATACAATCAATAATGACGTATTAGACGAGTTGAATGCGATTCTTCAAGAGGTGAGTCATCAACTTGATATTACAGGGTTAATCCTTTACTCCATGAAAGAGAGTGGTTTTATTGCCGGCGCAGATGTGCATGAGTTTGCTGGTTTCAAAACGAATCGTGAAGTTCTTGATTTTCTTAGAAAAGGCCAAAGTGTATTTGCGCGTTTGGAAAGTTTAAAATGTCCCACTGTTGCAATGATCGATGGATTTTGTATGGGAGGGGGGCTGGAGTTGGCATTGGCGTGTGATTATCGTGTGGCAACAGAAGGATCCCGCTTAGGCCTGCCGGAAGTCATGTTAGGGATCCACCCTGGATGGGGCGGAACGGTACGCTTACCTAAATTAATAGGCGGATTTTCGGCCTTATCAGATGTTATTCTTACCGGCGCGCCCCTTGATGCCAAACGCGCCCAACGCTTAGGGATGATTGATGATACCGTTCCAAAACGCCAATTAAAACGCGCTGCAGAATATTTTGTTCATAATCGCCCGCCACAACATAAACTTAATTTACTGCATTCGTTGAGTCACGCGGCATGGATTCGCAGACTATTGGCTAAGGTATTACGGCATATGGTCGCAAAAAGGGTGAATCCAGTGCATTACCCCGCCCCGTTTGCGGCTATCGATTTATGGGAAAAGGAAGCTGGGTTTGATCAACGCGCGTATTTGAAAGAGGCAGATTCTGTTGAAAAATTAATTACTGCATCCGATACGGCGCGTAATTTGATACGAGTATTTGGGTTGAAAGAGCGTTTAAAAAGTTTTTCTAAAGAAGCAGGTGCAGCAGTTTCTGCGGTGCATGTGATTGGCGCCGGCGTGATGGGTGGAGATATTGCTGCATGGTGTGCATTACGTGGCTTGCGGGTGACGTTGCAAGATCAATCAGCAGAGCGTATTGCGCCGGCTATAGCGCGGGCTTATGCGCTGTTTAGTAAAAAATTACGCCAACCGCGTTTGATACAAGCTGCTATGGATAGATTAATTCCCGATATTCAAGGTGATGGCGTTCGAAATGCCGACGTGATAATAGAAGCGGTGTTTGAACAACGAGATGTTAAGCAGGCCGTTGTTAAACATATCGAAACACATGCAAAACCAACCGCAATTATTGCTAGCAATACATCCAGTATCCCCTTACAAGAGATCCGTGAAATGATGCAGGATCCAGGACGTTTGGTCGGAATTCATTTCTTTAATCCCGTGTCTAAAATGGAATTAGTTGAAGTGGTGAGTGATGCCGAAACGTCTAAAGATACAGTAACACGCGCTTGCTCTTTTGTAGGACAAATAAGTCGTTTAGCGATGCCGGTACAATCCAGTCCTGGATTTTTAGTGAATCGAATTTTGATGCCTTATTTGTTAGAAGCGATGAAACTCTTAGAAGAAGGCTACGCGCCGGAAGTCGTTGATGCGGCGGCATGTGATTTCGGAATGCTGATGGGTCCTATCGAATTAGCAGACACGGTGGGATTAGATATTTGTTTGGCGGTTGCAAAAAACCTAACAGAGCGTTTAAAAACAGGCAATATTCCACACAAACTGGAAGTTATGGTTGCAGAAGGGCACTTAGGGAGAAAATCGAAAGACGGTGGTTTTTATCAATATAATCGCAAAGGGATGCTGATAAAGAAAAAAATTACGCCCGGCCAAGAATATTCTGAGTTAGCAAAACGTTTGATTGATGCGATGCTGCATGAAGCCGAAATTTGTTTACGTGATGGTGTGGTTACTGATGCCGATTTGATCGACGCCGGCATGATCTTCGGAACTGGATTTGCGCCATTTCGCGGCGGTCTTATGCATTATGCAGATACCATGAGCCAACAACAGCACCAAAAAGCTGCCGATAAGGTCAACAAAATAATGCCAACCCAGTAGGATACATGCAGCCATGATGGTGCCATTGTAGATCAAAAGAATAGCAAATATTGGTTTATATTTGCGGAATGCAAATGTGGAAAGCCAGGCCCAAATGGTGTGGTAGGAAGGGAGGGCGATGAGTCCGCCCTCAAGGCTAGACGGTTGAATATGTTGATGGACCAGGGTAAATTTTATACCGGTAGCGAGTTGTGAGTGCGTAAAATATTGGGGAGGCAATATGGAAGCGGGTCCGCTACTTGGAAAGAAGTAGTAAAAGATAAACCCCAATAAGGCGGTTATTAATATCAAAATAAAATATTCATAGAGATACGTTCGTTGTTGAAAGAGGACGAGTAGTATCGGTACAACGAGTACTTCCATGCTTAATGAATTATAGATTCGCACGAAAAAATGCCCAAGCGCCATGTGTTGATGAGTCCATGTGATAATGCGCGTGAATAATTCGTTGAGATAGGCTCCTTGAAAATCAAGAATTTTTTCATCGATGCCCGGGAAAGGCGTGTATTGTATGGCATTGGTAAATAACATTATGATGAATAATACGACATAATAAGCAAAGAGATGGAGAAGTATCTGAGTTATTCGGCTATTGGAGCCGGTATGCAGATAAGAACCCAAACATAATAAGACTAATATTGAGAATATTTTTGGCGTTTCTTCGGGAACATAACTGATACCGGCATAGTGAAATTGCTCGTTATTAAGACTAATAGAGAGTGCAGACAGAAGAATGATGATTACAGATAACGTCATAATGAGTAGAAATTCTCGACGATAATTAATCATTTAGTTCCTTTTTGTTTTTGATTGCCTGATAAATTTCTTCGCGATGGACTTGAACAGAGCGGGGTGCGTTAATGCCGAATTTGATATTGCCAGGCTCGTTGGTCTTGAACCCAACCACTTGAATGGTTTGGCCTCTAATCTCAAGCGTAAGTGGCTCTTCAAAATCTAGTGTTACAATGTCCATTTTGAGTGTCCCATTATTGTTTGTTTTATTGCTTATTGTAACATTAAAAAAATAAGTTTGACGTGTTACTTTTGTTTTTATCACTTAAATATGGTAGAATGTCGTAATTTTTGAGCATAATTTGTATGGTTGTTGATTCGAGCATGTGCTCTTTCTAGCAGTATTGTTGAGGTAACCGCTAATGTGCCAACTTCACAAAAAAAGCAAGTGGTTTATGAGTACGCCTTTGATTTATCTGATGATGATAATGCTTGGCGTGTGCGCGGGTTTCTCAGATATACTTGTTTTCAAATCCTTAGGATTATTGATATCCGATATATTTATTCGCATTTTTAAATGCATTAGTTTGCCGATTATTTCCTTGTCTATTATCGTAACATTAGCCAATTATTGTTCCAAAGGAACCCTGAAAACGGTATGGCGGCGTACCATGATTTACACGTTAGGGACAACACTCTTTGCTGCGGCTTTGAGCTGTGGATTGTATCTCCTGATTTCGCCCGATAACATGGGGGGCGGGATTTCTTCTTCAACCGCACAAACGGTGATTCACCCCACTCGTTATATCGAACATATTTCTCATCTGATTCCCTCGACTATTTTTTCTCCATTCCTTGAAAATCAGGTGATTTCAGTGTTGTTTTTGGGGATTATTATTGGAATTGCGATTCGTTTTATTCCAGATGAAGAACCGCGAGAAACCATTACTCATTTCTTTCGAGGTGCGCATGGTTTGTTCATGGTGATCACACGCTGGGTTATTGCGATTATTCCTATCGGATTATTTGGGTTCATAACGGCAACGGTTGTGCAATTTCGATCGGGCGCTGAAGTTCATGGACTCGGTCAATATTTATTAGTGATAGTTTTGGCAAATGTGATCCAAGGCTTAGTGGTATTGCCGATATGGTTAAAAACAAAAGATATTGCACCTTATGCGATGATGAGACAAATGCTACCAGCGCTCTCTCTTGCATTTTTCTCCAAGTCTTCAGTCGGCACCTTGCCAATAACCATGGATACGGTTGAGACAAAATTGGGCGTAAGGCCGAGCATTAGTCGTTTTGTATTGCCTTTATGCACATCCATTAACATGAATGGATGTGCGGCGTTCATTTTTACAACGGTTGTCTATTTGATGCAAAATCATGGGCTATATTTGTCATTGAGTTCCATGCTGATGTGGGTGGTGATTGCGACCGTGGCGGCTATCGGTAATGCAGGTGTGCCTATGGGATGTTTTTTCTCAAGTACGAGCTTATTGGCGAGTATGAATGTTCCTATTGAATTGATGGGCGTAATTTTACCTTTTTATAGTGTTATCGATATGCTAGAAACAGCCCTCAATGTATGGTCGGATGCGTGTGTGGTGAAAGTCGTTGATGATGAAATGTCAGTACTGGTTGAACAACCTGAGCTTGTGGTTAACGCGCACTAAACGGCAATCAACACCATCGAATACTAAATTGGCCTGATTATCCCAATAAATCTCGGATAATATCGGAGTATAGGTTCGTTAAGCTTGATAATTCTCCTTCTGCGATGCTCTCGTTCACTTGATGGATTGTTTGATTGACTGGACCGAGTTCAACTACTTCGACGCCATACGGAGCAATGAAACGCCCATCTGAGGTGCCCCCACTGGTTGATAATTCTGGGCTCTGGTGTGTATGCCGTCGAATCACGTCTTCACAAACGCTCAATAAGCGTCCTGTAGCAGTTAAAAAGGGTTTACCACTTAACGTCCATTCAATGGCTGGCTCCAAGCCATATTGCTTGAAGCAGTCTTGAATCTCTTTTTGTAAGGACTCTGATGTTTGTTCATGTGCATATCGAATATTGAAGTGGACGGTGATAGCTTGCGGGATAATATTAGTGGCTTGTCCACCCGCTTGTATATGCGTAATTTGCAGCGACGTGGGCGGAAAATGTTGCGTCTTCCTCTCCCATTGTTTCTTTGCAAGCTCGGCCAGTAGGGGAGCGATTTTATGAATAGGGTTGTCTGCGAGATGAGGATAGGCAACATGGCCTTGTTTCCCTTGGAGCGTGAGCTTTCCAGTGAGAGACCCGCGACGCCCAATTTTGATCACGTCTCCAACGTGCTTTGTGCTCGAAGGCTCTCCGACGATACAATAGTTTGGCACAATACCTTGATTGTGTAGCTGTGCCATGACGTAGGGCGTGCCTAAATCGTAGTGCTCACCTTCTTCGGCCGATGTAATTAAAAAGCCTAGTCGTCCTTTTTTTACAGAAGATGCAGCCACCCAGCGTTCAGCCGCAACCATCATTGCAGCGATACTGCCTTTCATATCCGCGACCCCACGACCGTACCAGCGGCCTTTTTTTATGGTCAATTCAAACGGGGGGGTTTGCCATAAGGCGCTATCGCCCACAGGAACAACATCGGTATGCCCAGCAAATAATAGAAGTGGATCCCCTGCGCCGTATTCTGCATAGAAATTAGAAACCGGATTGTTATCAAAACGTTGGCAGTGAAAACCAAGCGATGTTAAAAAGTCCATGAGAATAGATTGGCAATGCGCATCGGAAGGGGTTATAGAAGGGCAGGCTACCAAGGCTCTCAGTAAGCGTATTATTTCATCGTCTTGTGGGTTCAATCGAGATCTCTCAATAGGTCATTAATCGCGGTTTTCATTCGAGTTTTTTCGTCGACTTGTTTGACAATTACCGCACAAGCAAGATGCACAGCGCCGCTGGGTAAACTACCTGGCACAACGACAGAGCCTGCCGGGATGCGCCCATAAGTAATCTCGCCAGTGAGTCGATTCACAATTTTAGTACTTTGGCTTAGAAATACACCCATGGCTAATACGGAATTGCGTTCCACGATGACACCTTCAACAACTTCTGAACGCGCGCCAATAAAGCAATTATCCTCAATGATGGTAGGATTCGCTTGAAGTGGTTCGAGTACACCACCAATTCCGACGCCTCCTGAAAGATGGACATGCTTTCCAATTTGCGCACACGAACCGACGGTTGCCCATGTATCCACCATTGTTCCTTCACCGATATAAGCACCAATATTCACAAACGAAGGCATCAACACGACCTGTTTTCCAATATACGCCCCGCGCCTGACCAGCGCGCCTGGAACAATTCTAGCGCCTTGTGCGCTGAAGTCAGCGTTAGTGTAGTGGGTGTATTTTAAGGGTAATTTATCGTAGTAGGGACACAACTCCGATTCAATCGTTTGAGTTGGATAGACTTTAAACGCCAACAGGATGGCTTTTTTCACCCATTCATGGACTACCCAAGATGGTTGAATAAACTGTGCAACTCGAATGTCACCCTTGTCTAGTAACCGCAAACTCTCATCCACTGCTTGACGCAATTCTAGTGGAAAATCTTGTGATTTGAGCGTTGCTTGGCGTTCAAAGAAATGTTCGATTGTAGCTTGAAGTGAAGGCATTGGGGTCATTAAGTTTAACTCATCACACCGGAAAGATTGTCAAAGTAGTATATACCAGAGGAACGGTCATTAGAACCTGGTTGAGAGGATTCGTCTGCAGAGAGGGGGTTTTGTTTACCAAAAATACTGAAATAATGAACAGATTTTTGATTTCCACTGGTATCTGTTATCGGAGTGAACATATCATACGAGGTGTTGGGTTGGGGTAGGGTTGGACATTGACAATAAGGAAGGACTGAGCGTATCGCTAAAATAAGCAGAGGTACGACAATATACAGCGCACACAATGCGAAGAAATAAGTGCTGGATAGGCCCGCTAATAGAAGAACATTGAACACAATTTGACAGACTGTGGCCAGCATTAAAAATACAGACCGTTGCGATTCAGTACTTTGAAAATAACGAGTCAAAAGTGTAGACCCTAGAGCGGCAACTGGAAAAGCACATAAACCCGCAAGTATCCCAGTGAGTGATAGGATGACAACAGAACTAAACAACGATGTTAGGAACTGTGCGCCAATCGTTAAAAAAAGACAATAGCCTAAAGCAAGCGCAGTTAAGCTGAGTGCCTGATGGATGAGATAATTGATAAAAAATATGTTGCTTGACTGGGTTGGTCCATAAGGACTGACATAATATACTGGGTAGCAACTCTTCGGACTGTTGTTTACAACTCCGTCGGAGGTCGTGGACGCTGCCGGAATCCTATCCTTTTGAAAAAAGGTTTTCGTGTTTGAAACAGGTGAAGTTTCGAATAATATACGTTCTAACTTATCGTTTTCAAGGAACGGGCTTGCATCACCCTGGCGCTCACTCCTGCCAGTGGCCGTCGTATCCAACCGCTTATCGCGCGTTCTTTTGCGCATCGTTACCTTCGTGAGGTCTGTATTGTTTTTCATCGCCATAGACTCAGTTGAGACATCCAGCGCGGCAAGGTACAGTATCCTATTAAAAAAGTCAATTTTTATAACAGGTTGACTATATCCTTGCTGTCGCATAGCCAATTGATTAGTGGTACCATGTGATCTTTGTGATTACGCTAACTGGGTATGATGAACTCAGCATTAAAATTATCAATTGTTGCGCCTATGTTTAATGAAGAGGACGTTATTGCACAGTTTTTGCAAGAAACGCTTGAAGTGCTTGGTCGTTACTTTTCTTCTTATGAGTTGATTTTAGTGGATGATGGCTCTACTGATCAAACGGTGGCCCGTTGTTTAAGCTTTATTAAAGAAAATCCCGCCATCCAACTGTTGGCATTTTCACGTAATTTTGGGCATGAAATTGCATCTACAGCGGGTT
>CANNJG010000058.1 GCA_947504795.1 Legionellaceae bacterium | reverse complement strand
GTGTTTTGTTTTTATCCATTGATCTAAGCATAAGGGTTGCATCAAAATCTTTTTTCTCATCAACAAGATTTTCCATATGTACGATAATTTCATGCTCAGTTAACTTCAAATTAAACTGATAAGTATAGTTCATAGCTAAAAATGGCGATACATGGAGCTCTTTTTTAAATTGAAAATGGTATCGCCCTTCTGTCGATTCTTGATTGTTTTTCAGAACATAATTATGTCGTTCTCCCCACGGGGTATTGGTAACCTCTAAGATTAAGTAATCCAAGTGTTGATTCGTTTCATCCAAAATAAAATATAAGCTAATGGGATTAAAACAATAACCAAAACAGGAAAGATGGGTTAAGAGATAGAGTGCTCCTTTAGGGTAATGCGAAAATTTTTCAGCGACTAATTGCCTTGCGTATTCATCTAAGGGTATCTCAGGATGATTAAGATAATGCTTACGTCGAAATGAAAACCAATTAAATCGCTCTATTGAGATGTGTTTATTTTTTTTAACTATCATTTCAATTTGTGCTGGTTCAAAACAAAACATACGCACTTTGTAAGAAAACCCATGGGCTTTTGGACTAAAGCGACGATGCCTGAGCGTTCCTGTAAACAACAAACGATTAAACATGCGCGTCCTCTAGCAACTTACACGTATGAATGGCGCTGTTAACGCCATCCTCATGAAATCCATATCCCCAATAACTGCCGACAAAATAGGTGTTATTGATACCATTAATTGATGCGATCTGTTCCTGCGCCTTCATGGCGGTGACATCTAGGCAAGGATGCGCGTATTGAAAACGCCGAATAATTTTATGGCTATCTATCACTTTTTGAAGATTAACCGATACAAAAAAATTAACGTCGGAGGTGATTGATTGTAGACGATTCATATAATAAGTCAGGGTTGGGAAGGCGCTCTCATTGTCCAAATAGTTCCAACTTGCCCAAGCTAGTCTACGTTTAGGCATAACCCGCTCATCTGTGTGCAAAATCACTTCATTTTCTGTGTATTTTATTGATGATAAGAGACGCAATTCTGAGTCACTAGGGTTGTGTAGAAGTTGGAGCGCCTGGTCGCTGTGGGTTGCAATAATCACCGCATCAAACATGAATACATGACCGCCAGAATGGATAGCCACTTGATTGTTTTCGCGTATTATCGCATCAACTTTCGTATTCAAATAAATCTTGTCTTTTAGATTCCGCACCATGGGCTCAATATAATTTTTTGACCCCTGGGCAATGACGTACCACGGTGGTCTATTATGCAAATCTAATAAGCCGTGGTTAGCATAAAATTTGAAAATGAAATAAGCAGAACAATTTAAGGTGTCCGCTTTATTTTTAGACCATATAGCCGCAAGCATGGGGAGCAGATAACAGTCTATGAATGTTTGGGAGTACTTACGTTGGTGCAAAAACTCTTTAATTGTTAGATAAGGATCCGTATCGTCTATCAAAAATTTTTTAGCATCTCTATTGAACGTTATAATGTCTTTGATAAACCGGTAAAAATCTGGTTGGTATATATTTCGGCGATCTGCGAACAAGGTGTTAAGGCTATGGCCATTATATTCAAAATCTTTGATGTCCGAACTGTAGCTAAAACTCATTTCGCTAAGTTGGATAGGTACATTCAGCGTTTCTAACAGATTACAAAAATTAGGATACGTTTTCTTATTAAAAACAATAAATCCAGTGTCAATAGCATATGGATGACCCTCTAACTCAAATCCAACGGTGTGAGTATGGCCGCCAAGATAATTATTTGCTTCAAACAACGACACATCATGGCGATTGCTCAATAAATATGCGCTGACCAACCCTGATATCCCTGACCCAATCACTGCAACTCGTTTCAATTAAAAAATTCCTTTTTACCCAGCATGTTAATCAATCACTGCTCACGCCTTACGTCATTCTTCCGAAAACACCGTGACTAAATGACTGAGAAAAATACTCAATTCAACAAAAACATAAGGGGTTTACGCAAATTCTGATTCATTAGCAACATTCTCTGCAGGCAACGCACAGGGGGGAGTTAGCGCAGGATAATACTACCATGCTAGTCAGTGACGCTCGCTTCATTTGTGACCCAAACCAAAACTTTGACGCCGATATCCTATCATACGTCTCGTACTGGATCCATCTAACTATTCTAATTATCCTGGCTACGTATGGATAACTGGCAGCTTACGCCACCAGTTCAATCAATTGATAACCAACCATCGCAGAAATTACGAGCACGCCCGAAATCTCCAAAAACTTAATGAAGAAATTTTCGATGTGTTCATGATACACATGATCATTCGCAGATTGCTCAGATTTGATCGCAGTCTGTTCAAAGGTCGTAGGACAGGAAAATATAGGTTCTTCGTTATAAAAGCCAGCCCACCAACCATCCATCCAGGAGTCATTTTCGATACTACCTGTTGTAAATGGGTTTTCTTCTTCCTGGATATCCGCGTGTGCACATTCATAACCATACCAGTAGGCTTCTTCCATCGTCGGATGCTTAATATTAAAATGCAATCGTACTTCGGGTAATAGTGTCATTGTATCGTCCATGGTGATGCTCCTTAATTAACAGCAATACTAGCTACGACTCTATTAATCTACTGCAGCGAAATCGCTACCCTTGTAGTTATGGGGCTAAGCGACATCGACGCCAAGTGTCGCCTTGGCGACTATATTGGATTCTATCGTGCAAGCGATTATTTCGACCTTGCCAAAATTCAATTTGATCCGGTACAACTGCATATCCTCCCCAACATTCAGGGCGAGGAATGGGTTTTCCTGCATAAGCACTATCTAATTGCAGATAGGCTTGCTCTAATTCCGATCGTCCACTCAATTCCATGCTTTGCGAAGAAGTCATGGCGCTTAATTGACTTTCTCTAGGTCTAGAAACAAAATACTTATCTGATTCTATCGCACTGATTCGGTGGACCACACCCCTAACCCGAACCTGCCGCGCTTGCTGCGACCAGTAGAAGTTCAACGCTACAAAAGGATTCATTTCCATCTGCAATCCTTTTGCACCATTATATTGGGTATAGAAGATAAATTGATTTTTGTCCAATTCTTTCAATAATACGACACGTGAATCAGGATGATTCTGACTATCGACGGTTGACAACACCATGGCGTTGGCTGTTTGCGGATTTAGGGCACTATAAGCCGCGAACCACTCTGCAAATTGCATCAGTGGATCCGCGTGCATTTGAGTCTCAAGTAATACTACATCCCCGTAGTCTTCTCGGGTATGGGCAAGATCGTCGATAAAATGATTAAGCTTCACAGCAACTCGTTATTTCAGAACTTCGGCAACTGCTTCCCCTAAATCAGCAGGAGAATTCACGGTACGCACACCCGCTGCTTGCAGCGCCGCAAATTTATCCGCTGCAGTCCCTTTCCCACCTGAAATAATAGCCCCTGCATGCCCCATGCGCTTGCCTGGAGGCGCAGTAACCCCTGCGATATAAGATACCACAGGTTTTGTTACGTGCGCTTTAATATACTCGGCTGCTTCTTCCTCAGCAGAGCCTCCAATTTCACCGACTAAAATAATCGCTTCTGTTTGAGGATCTTTTTCAAATAACGCCAAGATATCTATAAACGTACTGCCGGGAATAGGATCGCCCCCAATACCCACACACGTACTTTGTCCCAAACCATTATCTGTTGTTTGTTTCACGGCCTCATACGTCAAGGTACCCGAACGTGACACAATACCGACACGGCCAGGTAAATGGATTGACCCCGGCATAATCCCTATTTTACATTCACCAGGCGTAATCACACCCGGGCAGTTGGGGCCCACCAAACGACTCTGGGTATTATTCACAAGATAGTCTTTGACTTCTAGCATATCTAAAACTGGGACACCCTCGGTAATACAAATTATCAATTCGATACCCGCATCCGCCGCTTCTAGAATAGAATCTTTACAAAAAGGCGCCGGGACATAAATGACGCTTGCAGTCGCTTTTGTTTGTTCAACCGCTTCGCGAACCGTATTAAAAACCGGCAACGACAAATGGATTTGCCCTCCCTTTCCAGGTGTTACCCCACCCACCATTTTAGTACCGTAAGCAACAGCTTGCTCCGTATGAAAGGTTCCTTGCTTCCCTGTAAATCCTTGACAAATGACACGGGTGTTTTTATTAATTAATATACTCATATTGACCTCTAAGCTACCGCTTTAACTATTTTTTGGGCCGCATCGGTCAAACCGGATGCAGAAATGACATTCAATCCACTCTTGGTGAGGATTTCGGCGCCTAAATCAGAATTATTGCCTTCAAGACGCACGACCACTGGGATCTTGAGCTGCACTTCTTTAACTGCTGCGAGAATACCTTCGGCAATTAAATCACAGCGCACAATGCCACCAAAAATATTCACTAAAATACCTTTAACGTTATCATCCGATAAAATAATCTTGAATGCTTCGGTCACCCGTTCTTTGGTAGCGCCACCGCCAACGTCTAGAAAATTCGCAGGTTCTCCCCCGTGTAATTTAATGACGTCCATAGTCGCCATCGCCAATCCTGCGCCATTCACCATACAGCCGATTTCACCGTCCAATGGAATATAGTTTAATTCGAAATCGTGGGCTCGATTTTCTCTTTGATCTTCTTGAGACGGATCGCGCATAACTTTCAAATCAGGATGTCGAAATAAAGCATTATCATCAATACTAATTTTGCCATCCAAGCACAATAGATCGCCGGATTTAGTCACCACTAACGGATTGATTTCTAAAAGCGCTAAATCACACTCAACATACATCTTGCCTAACCCCATCATTAAATTTGTAAGTTGGATGATTTGCTTGGCATTTAGGCCTAGATTAAACCCTACTTGACGACATTGGTAAGGCATAATACCCACTAAAGGATCCATCGTAATAGTCAATATTTTCTCAGGGGTATGTGCCGCAACGGTTTCAATATCAACACCACCTTCAGTCGATGCCATAAACACCACGCGTCTAGACGCACGGTCGACTACAGCGCCCAAATACAACTCTCTATCGATCTCACACGTCTCTTCTACCAGTAACGCATGAACAGGCTGACCCTTTGCAGTGGTTTGGTACGTGATCAAACGCGTGCCTAAAATCGACGTTGCAAACTGCTCTAATTCTTCACGCGTGTTCACTAACTTCACGCCACCCGCTTTACCGCGACCACCGGCATGAACTTGTGCTTTTGCAACCCAGCTGGTAGTTGATAACTGTTGAGTCACTTGTATCGCTTCTTCTGCATTAAAAGCGACGCCCCCTTTTGGGACAGGTAGATTGTAACGTGCCAACAATTGCTTGGCTTGATATTCATGTAAATTCATCGGCAAAATCCTAATTAAACATTAAGCAACAAGCGCGCAGGGTCTTCCAATAACTCTTTGACACTCACTAAGAATTGCACAGAATCTTTGCCATCTATAAGACGATGGTCATAGGACAGTGCAAGGTACATCATAGGTCGAATTACAATTTGACCTTTTTCAACTACTGGACGATCTTCGATTTTATGCATCCCTAAAATAGCTGTTTGCGGGGGATTAATAATAGGCGTGGAGAGCAACGATCCAAAAATACCACCATTGGTAATCGTGAAGGTACCGCCTTGTAACTCTTCTAAGGTAAGTTTACCACTGCGCGCACGACCGGCGGCATCTACGATGGTTTGCTCAATCTCAGCGAGACTTAACTGATCCGCGTTGCGCACCACAGGGACTACGAGACCCCGCTCGGTCGTTACCGCAATACCCACGTCATAATAACCATGGTAAACCACATCCGTACCATCAATCGATGCATTGACAACGGGGAATTTTTTCAATGACTCTACGACTGCTTTGGTAAAGAAGGACATAAAGCCTAACTTAACCCCATGTTTTTTTTCAAAACTGTCTTTATATTGGGATCTAAGCCCCATCACCGCTTGCAAATTGACTTCATTAAAGGTGGTCAACATAGCCGCAGAGTGTTGTGCTGAAACGAGCCTTTCTGCTACCTTAATTCGCAATCGACTCATCGGCACGCGCCGCTCCTCGCGCGCACCAGGTCCGGCACTGATTTGACTTGCGATTTGGCGTCCGTTTTCAATGAACCCTATCACATCAGGCTTAGTCAAACGCCCATCTTTGCCAGAACCTTGTATTTTGTTCGGATCCACATCATGCTCGGCTAATAATCGGCGTACCGCTGGGCCCGTTGCTACTGTTTCTGTTTTGTTGATGTCGTTTACGTCAGCGACAGGCTTTGTTTCCACTGGAGATTTTATTGCATCAGCTGGCTTTGGATCGGATGCAGGCGCTTTAGCCAATTCATCAATTTTTGCAAGCAATTGCCCAGATGTCACGACAGCACCTACTTCGCATGTAATCTCACTCAATACACCATCTGCAGGTGCAGGGACTTCAAGCACGACTTTGTCGGTTTCTAAATCAAGTATATTTTCCCCACGGGATACGGCATCGCCGGCTTTTTTGTGCCATGCTGCTATGGTGGCATCGGCGACGGATTCAGGTAATGCAGGTACTTTCACTTCGATAGACATAGTTGTTTCCTATTTTAAAAAAGGGCATAAAATTTTTTAGATTCCCAACGCTTCATTCACTAATGACTCTTGCTGTACAGCGTGCGCTTTTGCACTACCTCCAGCCGGTGCCGCAGTGAATCCCCGGCCTGCATACAATAAACTTTGGTCATCATGCAAACATTCTTTAATATGATGTTGGGATGCGAACCATACCCCTTGATTCTGTGGTTCTTCTTGACACCACACGATCGTTTTTGCATTCGGATATTCGTTCAAAATCGCCGTGAGTGCTTGGTTTGGAAAAGGATACAATTGTTCAATGCGTATAATGGCAACCTGTTGGCACTGTGCTTCTCGACGTTTTTTCAGGAGATCATAATATACCTTACCGCAACATAAAACCACACGCGTGATCAATGCTGCATCCACGGTATCTACTTCTGGGATAGTCGGTTGAAAACATCCATTTGCCAAGTCTGCCATGGTCGAGACAGCTAATTTATGGCGCAGGATACTTTTAGGGGTCATGACTATTAAGGGTTTACGGAATTTGCGTAAAACTTGGCGACGCAACAGATGGAACATTTGCGCAGGGGTGGTCGGTGCACATACTTGAATATTTTGTTGCGCACATAATTGCATAAAGCGCTCCAACCGTGCAGAAGAATGTTCAGGACCTTGCCCTTCATACCCGTGCGGTAATAACATCACCAGGCCGCAGAGACGACCCCACTTTTGTTCACCCGAACTAATAAATTGATCAATAACGACTTGTGCACCATTCACAAAATCACCGAATTGTGCTTCCCACAATACCAATGAGCTCGGATCATAGGTAGCATACCCATACTCAAATGCTAAAACAGCTTCCTCAGATAAAACCGAATCAATCACCGAAAAACACGAGGCAGTATCTTTTACAAATTGTTCCAATGGGATAAAGGATCTACCGGTTTTTTGATCATGCAAAACGGCATGGCGATGCGAAAATGTGCCGCGCCCACAATCTTGACCGGACAATCGAACTTCATAGCCTTCATTCAGAATCGACGCATAGGCTAAGGTTTCAGCATATCCCCAATTCATCTCAATCTCACCGTTACCCATTTTCTCGCGCTCTTCCATCATCCGTTTTACAACAGGATGCAGGACAAAACCTTCAGGTAACACCATTAATTTATCAGCTAAATATTTTAAAATATTTGGATCAACGCCGGTTTTAGCTTCATCAGTCCATTGCGCGTTAAAATAAGGGGTCCAATCAGGCGCATGAGCACGCGCCACATTGATTTGTAAACTTTTCACAACCGATTTACCTTTATCCAAGCTATCTTGGTAACTATCATTCCATTGCTTCACTTGTTCAGCGGTAGTAACGCCTGCCTGGATCAAGTGTTCAGCATATAATTCACGCAAGGGTTTGAGTTGTTTGATTTTTTGATACATCAACGGTTGGGTGATAGCCGGCTCATCGGCTTCATTGTGGCCATGACGACGGTAGCAAACTAAATCTATGACGACATCACGTTTGAATTTCATTCTGAACGCAAAAGCAAGTTGCGTCACAAACACCACTGCTTCGGGATTTTCACCATTCACATGAAAAATCGGCGCTTCAACCATTTTTGCTACATCGGTACAGTATTCCGTAGAGCGGGCATCACTAGGATTACTCGTCGTAAATCCAATTTGGTTATTCACTACAATGTGCACGGTCCCACCCGTGCAATAGCCCGGTGCTTGAGAAAAATTAAACGTCTCCATCACCACGCCCTGACCTGCAAAAGCTGCATCCCCATGTATCACGATCGGCAACACCTTATCTTTAGACTCTAAATTATGCAAACGTCGCATTCTGGATCGACTCGATCCCTCCACTACGGGGCCAATGATTTCTAAATGTGATGGATTAAATGCTAACACGACATGGGCGACGGAACCTTCTTGGGTAGATAAATCAGACGAATAACCCAAATGATATTTTACGTCGCCGGTGCGGCTCGTATCATATTTTCCTTCAAATTCTTGAAATAATGCATCGGGGGTTTTTCCAAGAACATTGATGAGGACATTGAGTCGACCACGATGCGCCATTCCGACTACGACTTCATCGATATGCTGTTTACAGCTGGAGTCAATTAAGGTGTTCATCAAAGGAATGAGTGAATCCCCCCCTTCCAATGAAAACCGTTTTTGTCCTACATAACGTGTTCCCAAATAACGTTCTAAACCATCTGCTGCGATCAGATCTTTTAAAATATTAGTTTTTTGATCCGCAGAAAATTGTCCTTGACCGCGAACAGATTCGAACGCTTGCTGCAACCATTGGATCTCGTCATCCTTCGAGAGATGCATATACTGAATGCCGATTGACCCACAATACGTTTCTCGCACAAGCGATTCTATTTCGGTTAGTGAGAGGGGTTTTTGCGAAAAATAAGGACCTGCGTTGAAAAAGTTCGTTTCATCCACACCTGACAAGTGATGATAATCTAAGCTGAGACTTGCTGGCGCTAAGCGTGGTGTCATATCTAAGGGATCCAATTTAGCTTGCTGGTGCCCAAACATGCGATAGGCTTGGATATAATCTGTGACCGCTTGTTGATGGTCATGGGCAACTGTTACGCTCCCACGCATAGGCTTGTCAGCCCTATTCAAAAAATGGGCTTGAATCGCGCGGTGAGATACATCCGGCGAGTGTGTAGTGGGCAATGCGTGAAAAATTGCTTGCCATTCCGCTGGTACGGCAGACGGATCAGCTAAATAATCCTCATATAGACCGTCCACATAGGTCATATTACCACCTGATAAATAAGCGGTGGCCCATGCTTGCTGTAGCGCATTACTTGAACTCATATGTTGCTTTCTCCAAAGAATATTTGAGCCAGAACTTAGTCCTGGATATCCTTCTCAGTAAAAATATCCACTATTAAAGCTTAATCCCCATAGGTTGGGCTTGGGTCCAAAACGAGGCTTAGTAACTGATTGTATTGAGCCAAGGCCTAACTTGCGATCTCCGTTTTTTTTCTTTCAAAAACAAAAAAGCTGCAAACCTAGCGGTGCAGCATTTCTTGAAGTAGCCATCATACGAATTATGTTTCATCTGTCAACATTTGATGTCGAATTTCACTGATAGCTTTGCTTGGATTGAGTCCTTTTGGACAAGCCGTTACACAATTCATAATGGTTCGACAACGAAATACAGAAAAGGGATCTTGTAAATTCGCTAATCGTTGCGTCTTTGCCGTATCTCTGCTGTC
>CANNJG010000057.1 GCA_947504795.1 Legionellaceae bacterium | reverse complement strand
TCAACACAAAATTCGGCCTCCATGTTGGGTGATACAGCCCAGTGGATAACGTAACGACTATACCAATCCATAATGGCAATCAAATAAACATGACGCCCCTTCATGCGGATATAGGTTAGATCTGCCGCCCAAACTTGATTCCGCCTTGTAATATCCATCTCTCTTAACAAATAGTGGAACAATGGTCCAAAAAGGTATAACTCCACCGTATGGGTTGAAATTTCACAAAATTCAATTATCATGTCAATTGGTATTGATTAAGGATGACTTATGACATTTGTTGTGACAGAAAGTTGTATAAAATGTAAGTATACGGACTGTGTTGAAGTTTGTCCCGTCGATTGTTTTTATGAAGGCCCTAATTTTTTGGTGATTCATCCTGATGAGTGTATTGACTGCGCCTTGTGTGAACCCGAATGTCCAGTTAATGCGATTGTTTCGGAAGATGATTTGAAACAAGATCAGCAAGCGTTCTTAAAAATTAATGCCGAATTGAGCGAAACATGGCGTAATATTACGGTCAAAAAAGAAGGTCTTCCGGATGCAGCAGAGTGGGAAAAGGTAACCAACAAACGCGATCACCTCGAACGCGAGTGGCTAGAAAAATAAAGAATTCTGAAAAAGCTGATTTAGCAATTGAATCTCATCGTCTTTTTTCTACGGGCGGTAGACTATCAACCGCCATTCCAGAATTTGTGGTGAGACCGCAGCAAGCCGAGCTTGCCGAAGCAATTGCGAATGCGATACAACAGCAAACGACGCTAGTGGTTGAAGCAGGCACTGGCACGGGTAAAACCTTCGCTTATTTAGCGCCGTGTCTCTTAAGCGGCAAAAAAGTCGTCATCTCTACCGCAACCAAAACGTTGCAAGATCAGTTGGTCTATAAAGATTTACCCGGGTTAATTCAGGCATTAGGCCTCAGTACACGGGTTCAAAATCTCAAAGGCCGAAATAATTATATCTGCCGTTATCGCACCCAATTGTTTGCAGAACAAGGGCGTTTACAGTCCGCCTCTTGTGCACAAGATATCGCGTATGTTCGTGAGAAACTTCCGCAATTAACCCACGGAGAACGTTCAGAATTACCCGATTTGGCAGAAGACTCTGCGGCTTGGCCTTTTGTCACGTCTACAGTAGATAATTGTTTAGGGCATTCTTGTGACTATCATCAAAAATGTTTTTTGACACAAGCGCGTAAAAAAGCGATTGAAGCTGAGTTGGTGGTGATTAATCATCATGTGTATTTTGCGGATTCGCGTTTAAAAGAAGAAGGTTTTGGGGAGTTATTGCCGACTGTTTCGGTCGTGGTATTTGACGAGGCGCATCAATTGCCAGACATTGCCACTGATTTTCAAGGGACTCAATTTGGAACGCGACAAATTAGAGAGTTGTTTGACGATGTATTGCGAGAGTGGCCGATCTTGGATTTAGTGAATTACCCTTTTAAATTGATGAGTATCGAATTAGATAAGCTTTTCGATGAGTTGTTGATGCAGTGCAGAGAGGATCGGCAAACATGGGAAACAACCCTGTCCTCCGCCACATTTGCTTCAGCTTGGGCCGCATGCGTAGCTTTTTTAGAACGTTGGATGGATTTAATATCGCCTCAAGCGACGGACACACCCGGATTGGCAAGGTGTAAAACTCGATGCACAGCCCTTTGGAACCTCGTGAATGCGTTTTGTACGGCCTCTTCTAAGATGATTCGTTGGGTGGAAAAATTCAAACGTTCGGTGGTCTTTCATCAAACACCTTTGGACAGTGCAGCGTATTGCCAATCCTTATTTGCACAAAATAATTCGGCTTATATTTTTACTTCAGCTACTTTAACCGCGTCTAATTCATTTGCTAGTTTCACCAAACCGATGGGATTAATTGACCCTAAGCTGTTACAATTACCTAGCCCATTTGATTTTCAACAGCAAGCCTTGTTATATTTGCCACGGGGTTTGCCGGATCCGAAATATAATCATTACCATGATGCGTTGTTGACGAAAGCGCTTCCGGTGATTGAAGCGTGCGGCGGACGGTGTTTTTTTCTATTCACCAGTCATCGGGCGCTGCACTACGTAGCGCAGCAGCTGCGTCAGCGACTTGCGTTGCCCTTGTTGGTTCAAGGCGAAGAAGCCAAACCGATATTGCTCGCGCGTTTTCGAGAATTAGGCAATGCGGTTTTGTTGGGCACCGCGACGTTTTGGGAAGGAGTTGATGTGAAAGGGGAACTATTGTCCTGTGTGATTATTGATAAAATTCCGTTTTCTAGTCCCAAAGATCCGGTCATGCAAGGTAAATTAAACTATTGGCAATCGCAAGGACTCTCTGGGTTTGATGATATTTCGTTACCCGCTGCTGTTTTAGCCTTAAAACAAGGGGTGGGTCGGCTGATTCGCGACGTGACGGATCGCGGGGTGTTGATGATAGCCGATCCGCGCTTAACAGGTAGGGGCTATGGAGAGACTATTTTTGCAAGTTTACCTCCAATGCGTAAAACACGCCAGGAAGAGACGGTACTTGCGTTTATTCAACGTGGGTTTGTTGCATGAATTTATTAGCGTTAGATACATCAACCGATATGGCGAGTGTAGCACTCAGCCACGGCGAACAGATGGATAGTTTAGAACAATCGAGTGTCCGTCAGCACGCACAGCAAATATTACCGATGATTCAGCACTTGTTGGATCAAGCTAGATTAAGTTTATCTCGATTGGATGGCATTGTGTTCGATAGTGGTCCAGGGAGTTTTACGGGTTTACGCATTGCTTGCAGTATAGCCAAAGCCTTAGCTTATGCACATGATTTACCAATTTACAGTGTCAGTTCTTTAGATGCTATTGCTTACCAGGCGCGTTTACACATGACGGCACTTCAGGAATCGACAGGAATTCTGGCTATACTAGATGCGCGCATGAATGAAGTGTATTGGGCATACTATCCCCCTGAATCGAGGCGTCCAGAGAGAGAGATTTCTGTAACACCCGCGGCTCTGGTTGAAGTGCCAGAAGGGTGTAAGGTTGTGCTAGCAGGGGTAGGATTAGAAACCTATGACGCACAATGGTCGATAGCCGTTAAAGCGGCTACTCAACAGCATTACGCGATTGCACCGAGTGCCAAAGCGCTTATTGAATTGGTGCAATTAGGGGGTGGGGCAAAGATGCGTGTCGCAGATGCTTTACCGATATATGTGAGAAATACCGTAACTCAAACAGGAGGTCCGCATGGATAAAAAATTATTGGCAATTTTGGTTTGCCCATTGTGTAAAGGTAAACTTTTGAGTAAGGATAAAGAGCTAATATGTCGATTTGACAGATTGGCGTATCCGATTCGTGATGGCATCCCAGTGATGCTGGAGGCAGAAGCACGTTCTGTATCGCTAGAGGAAAAAGATAAGTTGTAATAGGCCCTGGTTACCTATTCAAACTGGGCGCATTTCTTGAAACCAGCTCTGCTTTGTATTCAGCAGAATCATTCTATGAAAAATATCTACTCAATCTATATCGCAGTTTATTGAGCTGAAGTTGATGTCGACCATTTAAACGATGACAGCTTAGGGTGCAATAAAATGATAGTCTGTCTTGGCGTTTGAGATCTGCACGTCACAAAAGTCTTGCTGTTGATAGGTGTCTATTATTCAAACAAAAAGAACAAACTTCTTTGAAATCTTTCATCTGGGCGCCTGCCTGATGCCTCATCACTAAATAAAATTGAAGGACCTGCCCCTTCCCTTCCGGACACCCTCAGATAAAAACTCTGCTATACTTGAAGTATAGTTTCCTTTTTAAACAGAGAGACATCATGAGTGAAACAGATGGTAAAAACGAAACGATTGATAAAATTGTGAAAAGTATTGCTCAGATTATAACTGCGCCAATAACAGTTACGGCTATTGCTGTTGGAGAAGGAACTGCTCTGTTTAAGAAATTGACGGGCTTTCTTAAAGCAGTTACTAAGGTTGCCGGAACGGCAGTGGGCATGGGCTCACGGGTCATTTTTGGTGATATTTCTGCCACAATAGAAGAAAAATTAGATAAGGCTGCAAAGGCTATGTCCTCGGTGGCTATGTCCTCGGTAGGTAAAACCCCAGGAGCTGGGGGTTTACCTAATGTCTTTAGCGCTGTAAACAACGTTATGAGTACATTAGGCAAGCCAGGCGCTGGGGACGAAAGAAAAGAAGAGGTTAACAACGACGATAAACGCAAGCGTTCACCTTCTTAAAATCGTTGCTCGCATAAGTTTATAATGATCTGCGATTATGAAAAATATACCCAACCTATACGGCAGCTTATTGAGCTGAAGTTGCTGTCGAACATTTAAACGATGAGGGCTTAGGGCCCAACAAAATCATAGTCTGTCGTGGCGTTTCAGATCTGCATATCACACAAGGGGTTATACAAATAAGCGCTTTTCACCTTCGGCATATAAATTCTCAACGCAGCGACCGCATATTTCCGGATGATCTTGATGAGTCCCCACGTCTATAACATGGTGCCAGCAGCGCGCGCATTTTTTTTCAGTGGTTTTATGCACACGAACAGCGTAGTGTCCGTCGTCACTTGATAACGCATTTTCTGGCCAGGTGTCTGTCGGGGTGAGGGTGACTTCAGACGTCAGAAACACAAAGCGGAGTTCTTGTTTTAAGCGTTCTAAATAAGCGAGCGCTTCGGGTTTGACATAAAGTTCCACTTCAACTTCTAATGATTGCGCGAATAATTTTAGATTGCGACCATTTTCAATGGCTTTGTTGACGTCTGTTCTGACTTGTAAGAGATAACTCCAAAACGTGGCATCGAAAGCAGTTTGCGCATCCATAGGGAATAAATGTGTATACCACGCATCCGTAAATACGTAGGGTCCATGTTCACCTGGGAGGTACTCCCAGATCTCATCGGCGGTAAAGGATAAAATAGGTGCAATCCAACGGACAAACGCTTGCAAGATGTGGTAAATCGCAGTTTGACTACTACGGCGTGCTTTGGCGTTGCTTTGCAGGGTATACTGGCGATCTTTAATGATTTCAAAATAAAACGCACCCATTTGGATTGAACAGAAATGCATAATTTGTTTTAAAATCTTGTGGAACTGGTACTGCTCATAGTCTTCAATAAGTGTACGTTGCATGGCATGAGCTGCATCCACAGCCCATCTATCTAATGCCAACATAGATTCAGGCGCAAGCAGATCCGTTTTCGGGTCAAAATCATGTAAACTTGCGAGCATATAACGCCCGGTATTCCGGATTCGTCTATACATATCTGAAATCGATTGGAGGATCTGTTTCGATAACGTCATTTCTTTGGTGTATTCGGTCGAGGCGACCCACAACCTTAAAATATCGGCACCGTATTCCTTAATGATATCATTGGGTTCAATGCCATTACCCAAAGATTTTGACATTTTATGTCCGGTACTATCGACAGTAAATCCATGGGTGACAACTTGTTTGTAAGGCGCAAGTCCACTGATAGCCGTGGACAACACCAGGGATGACATGAGCCAACCTCGGTATTGATCGATACCTTCCAAATATAAATCAGAACGCTGCCCATGAAATTCCGGGCGTTTTTGAATGACGCTTAAATGAGTGCAACCCGATTCAAACCAAACATCTAAGACATCGAATACTTTTTCGTATTGATCTGCCTCGTCGCCTAATAGGGGTTTGGGATCTAACGACCACCAGGCTTCAATTCCGGATTCGCGGATTTGTTCGGCAATAGTCTGCATCAGGGCAACCATATTCGGATGGACATCTTGGGTGTGTTTATGAATAAATAAACACATGGGAATACCCCAGACTCTCTGTCTAGATATGCACCAATCAGGCCTTTTCTCTGTCATTATCTTAAGAAGATTCCCGCCACGTTGCGGTACCCACGCTACTTGTCCGATTTGATCAACGAGATCGGCACGTAATTGATGGCGGCTTAAAGCGACAAACCATTGTGCAGTGGCTTTGAAAATAATCGGTGTATTATGCCGCCAACAATGCGGGTAGCTATGCTCGTATTCTTCTCGGAGAAATAGAGCATCTTTATCAGAGAGGACTTGAAGTAACGTATGATTAGCTTCTGTAATACTCTGGTGCTCGACAAGCGGTGTCCCAGGAATAAAGGTACACTCACTGGATAATAAACTACTGACTTCAAGGTTATAAGCTTGCCCGACAATATAATCGTCTTGCCCATGTGAGGGCGCTGTGTGGACGGCGCCTGTTCCTGACTCTGCAGTGACGTGGTCACCCAAAATGATGGGGACGGTGACAGGATAAAAAGGATGTTGCACGGACTCTAATTCTAGAAGTCCTCCTTTGCAAATGCCGAGCACTTGATAATGAGTGATATGCTTTTTCTGCATTAGCCCATCGGCCAATTGGCTGGCGACGATGATTTTTTCGGCATTCTCCCCAAATTCAACCAGAGCATATTCAATCTCTGGATGCACTGCAACAGCTTTATTGGCCGGCAAAGTCCAAATAGTGGTTGTCCAAATTACGATAGACAAAGGCCCGCTGCGTGGGGGCAGATGAAGTTTTTTATAAACGGAGTCTGGATGCGCCACCGCAAATTTCACGTAGACCGACGTAGAGATGATATCTGCATATTCGACTTCTGCCTCAGCTAAAGAAGAACCACAACTGGTGCACCAATTGACAGGTTTATTACCACGAACAATATAGCCTTTCTCTAATAACTTCGACAAGATTAGGATGTTTTCTGCCTCAATATTAGGATCCATCGTTAGGTAAGGATTATCCCAGTCACCCATAATGCCTAATCGTCTAAAATCTGCTTTTTGCAAAGCTACTTGTTCAGTTGCATAGGCGCGGCATGCTTGTTGAAATTGATATGGATTATTTTTATCCGCCGTCATACCTAATTTTTTCTCGACCTTTAATTCAATAGGCAAGCCATGGCAATCCCAACCGGGAACATAAGGGGTATGAAAGCCAGATAAAGTTTTAGATTTGATAATGATATCTTTAATGACTTTATTGAGGGCATGACCGAGGTGAATATTTCCATTCGCATAAGGGGGACCGTCATGCAGGATAAAAAGCTTGTCTGCAGGTTTGCTAGCCAGCATTTGTTCGTATAGTTTGTCTAATGTCCACCGCTGCAAGCGTTTAGGTTCGTTTTCTGCAAGGTTGCCGCGCATGGGGAAATCAGTGACAGGAAGATGCAGGGTTTGTTTATAATTTTCCATGTCTAGAACCTTTTTGTGTAAGAGAGCATACCAAGATTAAGGTACCGATCAAATTGTCAGGACACTAAACCATATGAGTTAAAATGTCAATGTGGCGCTTGTATCTTAACAAGCGCCAATCACTTTTTTGATTGATATCATTGCGAAAGTCCTGGATCCAGCGCGCGAGTGCAATCTAGTAATAACCTTATGAGCGCGGTATGATTAATTCGGTTAATCAACTCGTAGTATGGCGTGAAAGGAACTGTTGAATGCTAAAACGCGATATCTCTACTAAAAATATTCTTGTCGCATCGGCCGGGGGTATGATTGGCTCCGGATGGTTATTCAGTCCTTATATTAGCGCGCAAATGGCAGGGAGTAATGCGCTGGTCAGTTGGGTGATTGCAGCGATTTTTATGTTATTTATCGCATTACCCTTGTGTGAACTCGGAACGATGTTTCCGGTGTCTGGTGGAATGTCGAATTATCCAACCTATACGCACGGTCGAGAAGTTGGTTTTTTGTTTGCATGGACCTCATGGCTATCTTATGTGGTCATGACACCCATCGAAATTCAAGCGATTCTTCAATATGGCAGTCATTTTTTTCCAGGTTTAATTGATACGACTACAAACAGTTTAACCTTGTCGGGCTATGGTTACGCGGTTGCTATAAGCCTCATGTTATGTGTCGTCGTGTTGAATTCTTATGGGATTAAACTATTAGCGGAATGTAATAAATATGCGAGCATTTTAAAGTTTATTTTGCCTACCATCGCGATTGTTGCTTTGATTCAACACGCTTCGTCGTTTTCGAATATTCACATCTGTCTAACTGATAAACAGAGCTGGGTTCAGATATTCACAGCCTTATCGGCGGGCGGCGTTGCGTTTGCGTTTACCGGATTTCAGAATGGATTGATGTTAGCGGGCGAAGTCAAAAATCCACAACGGAATATCCCCATTGCTATTTTGGGGGCGGTATTGATTGGTTTCGTGTTGTATTTTATGTTGGAGTTTAGTTTTATCGTAGCGATTCCACAGCAATATTTAGCGCATGGTTGGCAAGCATTGTCCTATCCAGGAGACAGCGGTCCTTTGGTTGGCTTAACCTTGTTACTCGGGCTGGGCTTTGTGGCGACGTTATTAATGATAGATGCCATGTTATCACCTTTTGGCACGACATTGGTGTATACCGCGGCCACATCCCGCATTGTATATGGTATGGCATTGAATAATCATTTACCCAAAGTGTTTTTGAAAGTGAATCGTCACGGCATTCCTTACGTAACGTTATACGCCAACTTTTTACTGGGAATTCTGGCGTTTTTACCCTTTTCAGGGTGGCAAAAGCTGGTTGCATTTTTATCTTCCGCAAGCATTCTGTCGTATGGCATCGGACCTATTTGTCTCCTAGCTATGCGCAGATTGCAACCTGATGTTCATAGACCGTTTAAATTAGCTTACAGTCAATTCATATCGCACATTGCATTTTATGTGTGCAACTTAATGTTGTACTGGTGTGGGTTTTCGGTGCTCTGGAAGTTAGATATTGCATTAGTAGTGGGTCTTATCGTGTGTTTGGCCTATCATCGCACAGCCTTGTTATCATGTGATAAATCGGTCATTTGGTTCGTTTTATACATGGGTGTGTTGGGATTGATTTCCTATTTCGGTTCTTTCGGTGGGAATGGCGCATTGTCTTTTCCAATGGATACGCTCTGTATCCTGCCTTTTAGCGTGGCGATGTTACATCTATCGCAAGTTTGGATGCCACGAAGCTCGAAAGAGGGTATGGTGGGGAATTTGGCAGAGTTGTCTGCGTAAGTGATAGGACTATATTCGTGATGAGAAGATTATTTTGATGACTAAAAAACGCAATGAAGCACCGAAGATTAATGCATTGATATGCGCAATAGGGCGCATTCGTAATGAACAAGAAGGATTGGATTTTTTTATGGATCTGTGTACCCCCTCAGAGCTCGAAGCAATGGCGGATCGTTGGCAAGTGGTGATGTTATTGCGGGAGGGCGTATCCTACCGAGTGATTCAAGATCGGACCGGCGTCAGTCTTGCCACGATCACGCGTGTAGCGAGAAGCATGAATTTGGGCAATGGCGGATATACCTTAATAGCGGATAGAACTGAGACTAAATAAGGAGCACATATGTTAGCGATAGGTGATAAAGTACCTTTTATTTCATTTCAGGGCACAAACGGACTGCAGACGTCTTCTCAGGATTATTTGGGCCAGTGGTTAGTGTTGTATTTTTATCCGAAAGATGCCACCCCAGGGTGCACGTTGGAAGGCTGTGACTTTCGGGATCATTATGCGACATTTGCAGCCGCAAATACCCACATACTTGGGATTTCACGCGATAGCGTCAAGTCTCATGAAACCTTTAAGGAAAAACAACACTTTCCTTTTGAATTAGTGAGTGACCCAGACGAAGCGTTGTGTCAGGCGTTCGACGTCATCAAGTTAAAGTCGATGTATGGTAAACAAGTTCGTGGAATTGAGCGCAGTACGTTTTTAATCAATCCAGAAGGGAGGGTAACCGCGGTGTGGAGAGGGGTGCGGGTTCCAGGGCATGTCGCAGAGGTATACGAAAGCTTACAACGCGCACAAAACAAAAAAGATTGATTTACCT
>CANNJG010000056.1 GCA_947504795.1 Legionellaceae bacterium | reverse complement strand
CGGTTTAAAAACATAGAATAAGTCCTGACCTATTGTTTCTTGGAAGGGCGCTTCCAGCCATAAACGGTTTTTTGTTCACTAACGGTTAACGTTAACTCATTCGGAGGCGCATGATGCCGAATCGTGCTTCCAGCACCGATGGTGGCATTTTTGCCGAGGGTGACGGGTGCTACGAGTTGGGTATCCGATCCGATGTGCACGCCATCTTCAACAGTAGTGTGGTGTTTGTTCACCCCGTCATAATTACACGTAATCGTTCCGGCGCCGATATTGACATCACGACCAATAGTCACATCCCCTAAATAACTTAAATGATTGGCTTTGCTGTGTTCGCCCATCTGCGCTTTTTTAGTTTCTACGAAGTTGCCTATTTTGCAGTGATTGGCTAATTCAGTCCCGGGTCTCAGGCGTGCAAAAGGCCCCACAGTGCAGTCATCACCAATGATGCAGCCGTCCAACACACTCGAGGCTAATATTCGGCAACGCTTACCAATCTGGACATGGCTAAGCATACAATTGGGTTCAATGACACTGCCCTCTCCAATACTGTTTTGACCGATAAACACCGTATTGACGTCGATCAATACATCCTGCTCACAGGCGAGTGTGCCACGGATATCAATACGGTTAGCGTCCGCGAGCGTGACCCCAGATAAGAGTAATTCCTGTGCTAAACGTTGTTGCCAAATCCGTTCAGCTGCTTGTAATTGGACCCGATCATTGACGCCTAATACATCTCGATAGTCGCTGACATGGGTGGAAACAATAGGATGATGTTGCGCGTGAGCCATCGCAACGATGTCCGTTAGGTAATGTTCTCCTTGTGCATTATGGTTAGAGAGTGCGGGCAACCAGCGGTTAAGATTTTCTGCCGAGGTGCAACAAATACCGGGATAAATTTCGGTAATCTGGCGTTGGATGGCGTTCGCATCTTTCTCTTCGACAATAGCAATGATTTCTCGCTGCGTATTCCTGATAATTCGCCCAAATCCAAAAGAATGGGGGAGACTGGCTAAAAGGAGAGCTAAAGGCTGTGGGTTTGCGGTGAGAGGACACGCGTCGACAAGTTGTTGCAAGGGTTCTGCGCGGAGTAAGGGTGTATCACCACAGAGGACTAATATTTTGGCTTCTTTAGGGATAAAAGGGAGAGCCTGTAAGACCGCATGTCCGGTTCCCAACTGTTGGGCTTGCTCAACCCAGTGAACGTTCAACTTGGGATAAGCGGCACGAACAGAGGCGCCTGCGTGACCGATAATAACGTGGATCTGATCGGGTTGTAAGGTTTGTGCGACAGCAATTACCCGCTCAAACATTGCGGCGCCGCCAATAGGGTGTAAAATTTTCGGCATGGCAGAACGCATGCGCTTGCCCTGCCCTGCTGCGAGAATGATGATGTGTAGCGCCATAATCAGCTATAAAGATAAAAATAGCAGGATATCACGATCTTCGAGAGAACTGAAACAGGACTGAGGCAAAACCCCGTCGTTAAATACTCAATGCGCTTCGATTTCAGGGTTGTGTGTTAATCCTGTGAACGGTAGATGCCGTTATGGGTGAAACGTGAATAGTTACAAAAGATGTTCATATTGTCTTGCGCAGCCAATTCAATTACTTTATAATTCGGGCCCGAAAAGGGTGAGGATATGCATTGATTAATCTCATATTTAGCCTACGCAAGATGGTGGTTGCTGAATTCTCGATACTCCTATTGTTTGTCCTTATAGCAGGCGGGTACGCAGGATATGAGGGCGCTAAGTCGGCGGCATTGGCAGGATTAGTCTATCTTGTTCCCAATGCGTATCGCACTATTCGCCTGTTTCGTTATCAGGGCGCGCGGGCGGCCCGATTGATTTTGAAAGGATTTTATCAAGGCGAAATGGTGAAGTTTTCCTTGTCAGTCATACTATTTTCGAGTGTTTTTAAGTATTGTACGGTTAATCCAATGCTCTTTTTTGGGACGTACATTGGAATGCAGATGCTGATATGGTTTGCACCCATATTAATTAAAACAAAAGGTGGTTAGTAGCGAACATGATATCGAGCACAGAGTATATCCATCATCACTTGACGTACCTGACGTTTAACCTAAAAACCATGCAATTGGGTTCGGCGGGTGGGTTCTGGACAGTCAATTTAGACACCGTATTCTTTTCAGTACTCCTGGGAATAGTCGCATTGGTGTCTCTCTATTTTGGTGCCCGCAAGGCGGTGTCCGGTGTGCCGGGCCGCTGGCAAAATTTTGTAGAACTTCTCTGGGGATTTGCCGATAGTCAGGTGAAGGATTGTTTTCACGGCAAATCAAAAGTGATTGGCCCTCTAGCCCTAACCATCTTTATTTGGATATTCTTAATGAATTTTATGGATATTCTGCCAGTGGATATTTTGCCCGCTGTTGCAAAAGTTCTAGGCTATCACTATCTGAAAGTGGTCCCGACCACGGATTTAAATTTAACCTTCTCCATGTCGTTATCCGTGTTTATATTGATATTATTTTACAGTTTTAAAATTAAAGGGGTTAAAGGATTCACCAAAGAATTGACTTTGAGTCCCTTTAACCATTTTCTTGCGATCCCTTTTAATTTCCTCCTGGAATCAGTGACCATGCTGTCACGTCCCGTTTCACTGGCGTTGCGATTGTTTGGAAACTTATACGCCGGGGAATTGATTTTTATTCTTCTTGCGTTGCTGACGTTGAACGGGAGTAAGGCTGCCCCCGTGAGTACTGCGACCTTGGCGATTACTCAGTTTATATTGTCATTGGGCTGGTCGATATTTCACATCCTGGTTATCACGTTACAGGCATTCATTTTCATGATGTTAACCATTGTATATTTAAGTTTGGCTCATGAAGATCACTAAGGGATGTTGATCATTCAAATTTCGAAGTCCCGCGACGCAGGGCTCTGGAAGCAGAATGGTCAACAGACCCTAATTTTTAATCAACAAGAGAGGGGATAGGTATGCAAGCAATTAATTTGATCGCACAAATTCAGAGTATGACCGTCATTGCGGTGGCGCTCTTAATTGGACTAGGTGCCCTAGGAACCGCTATTGGTTTTGGGTTGTTAGGCGGCAAATTCCTAGAAGGTGCTGCGCGTCAACCTGAAATGGTTCCGATGTTGCAGGTAAAAATGTTTATCGTAGCGGGCTTATTGGATGCGGTAGCAATGATTGGTGTGGGTATTGCGTTATTCTTTACGTTTGCAAACCCATTTTTGGCAAGTGTAGGCGCGTAATCCCTCTGCTATGCGGGGAAAGCTCGTTTTATTCTCAGGAGAATAGACTGTGTCGATTAACGTAACGTTGATTATACAAATGCTGGTGTTTTTAGCATTTGTGTGGTTTACCATGACTTTTGTTTGGCCACCCTTACAAAAAGCGTTGGCAGAACGGCAATCCAAGATTGCAGAAGGATTGGCTGCGGCAGAACGTGGTCGTCGGGAGCTGGAATTAGCACAGCATCGGGTTCTCGATGAACTGAAGGATGCGAAGCATCAGGCGAACGAGATCATTGAGAAAGCCTCATTGCGTGCTGCACAAATTATTGAGGAAGCGAAAGCCCTGGCGCGCACTCAAACTGATCATGCCGCTAAAGTTGCAGCGGAGCATCTGGCGCAGGAAGTAAGTCGTGCCCGTGAAGCGTTGCACAAAGATATCGGTCGTTTGGCGATTATTGGCGCTGAGAAAATTCTCAAACGTGAGATTGATGAAGCGCACAATCGTTTGCTGATCAACGATTTGATAGAAGAGATTTAACATGGCAGATATAACATCCATTGCAAGGCCGTATGCGAAAGCAGCGTTTGAGTATGCCTTAGAGCATCAGCAAATGAATGCTTGGTCAGGCTGGTTGCAGCAACTGGCGCAGGTTGTGGGCGACGCAGATTGTCTGGCGTTTATTACGAACCCTATGACAACACCCGATCAACAATGCGCCTTATTATTAGCAGTGATGACACGCACGCTTACAGAATCCCCTCAGTCGGACGCCATCCAGAACTTTGTTGCCTTGTTGGCTCGAAACAAGCGTCTGTTGGCATTGCCAGGTATTTCTGAACTGTATCAAGCGTGTCGCGCAGTCTATGAAAAGACCTTGACGGTAGACGTGTGCAGCTTCTCAGCATTGTCAGAAGAGCAGATGACCCATTTAACAGAACGGTTGAGTCAACGTTTGCAACGCCAGGTGACGTTATCGGTAAGTATCGATCCTGCATTACTTGGCGGGGCGATTATTCGAGCTGGAAATATCGTATTTGATGGCTCAGTTCGGACACAACTTAAAAAACTTAGCACCCTATTGGCTGCATAAATTAAGAGGAATGATTCATGGTACAGGTCGCTTTAAATCCATCCGAAATTAGTGCGGAAATTAAAAAGCAAATTGAAAAATTTCAAATTGCTGCTGATGCCCGTGATGAAGGTAAAATCACCAGTATTAAAGACGGTATCGCGCGCCTACATGGCTTACGTGATGTGATGCAGGGTGAGATGGTCGAGTTTGATGGGGGTGTGTCGGGGTTGGCATTGAACCTAGAACGGGACTCGGTCGGGGTGGTGATTTTAGGTGATGCGAGCAGCTTGTGTGAAGGAATGACGGGTAAATGTACCGGACGAATTCTCGAAGTACCTGTTGGTCCTGCATTATTAGGCCGTGTCGTGGATCCGTTAGGAAATCCCATCGATGGCAAAGGACCCATAAAAACCGATGCCTATTTGCCGATTGAACGGATTGCGCCTGGGGTTATTGAGCGTAAGTCTGTAGATGAACCTGTTCAAACCGGTCTAAAAGCGATTGATGCCATGGTACCCATTGGCCGGGGTCAGCGTGAGCTCATCATCGGCGACCGTCAGACCGGCAAAACCGCAATCGCAATTGACGCCATCATTAACCAAAAAAACACGGGTGTTGTGTGCATTTACGTAGCGATTGGCCAAAAAGCCTCATCGGTCGCCGCGATTGTGCGTAAATTAGAAGAACATGATGCGTTGGCTCATACTATTGTTGTAGTTGCTGGGGCTGCTGATTCTGCAGCGTTACAATTTATTGCGCCCTATTCGGGCTGCTCTATGGGTGAATATTTCATGGAACGCGGAGAGAATGCCCTGATTGTTTACGATGATTTAACCAAACAAGCCTGGGCTTATCGGCAAATTTCATTGTTACTCCGTCGTCCACCCGGTCGTGAAGCCTATCCTGGCGATATTTTCTATTTGCATTCACGTCTATTAGAGCGCGCGGCTCGAATTAATGCCGCTGAAGTTGAACGACTTACGAACGGTGAAGTCAAAGGTAAAACCGGATCATTGACCGCGTTGCCGATTATTGAAACGCAAGCAGGTGACGTATCCGCCTTTGTTCCAACCAACGTTATTTCGATTACTGATGGACAAATTTTCCTAGATAACAATCTATTTAATTCTGGGGTCAGACCTGCCATTAATTCGGGGTTATCAGTTTCACGTGTCGGGGGTGCGGCGCAAACAAAGATTATGAAAAAGCTCGGTGGTGGCACGCGATTGGCGCTAGCACAGTTTCGTGAGTTGGAAGCGTTTTCACAATTTGCCTCTGATCTAGATGACGCCACGCGCAAACAGCTACAACGCGGTCAACGTATAACCGAATTGATGAAACAAAAACAATACGACCCCCTATCTGTTGCTGAAATGGGGCTATCCCTGTATGCCATCGAAAAAGGCTTTTTGGATGATGTACCAGTAGGAGAGATCACAGCGTTCGAGAGCGCATTACATGGTTTCATGCATAGTCTACATGCGCCTTTGATGACAAAAATTAACGAGGCGGGTGGCTATGACGATGCGATTGAAGCGCAGCTGAAAGCGGCTTTGATGGAATTTAAACAAACTGGTAGTTGGTAGAGGCGATTATGGCGGGCGCGAAAGAGATTCGTTCAACGATCCTAAGTACACAGAAGACGCGAAAGATCACGCGAGCGATGGAAATGGTGGCGGCGAGCAAAATGCGTAAAACGCAGGAAAGAATGCGCGCGTCAAAACCGTATGCATCGAAAATTTATGAGGTCGTGAAACATTTAGCCCGAGCAACCTCAGAATATCGCCATCCGTTTATGACCGAGAGGCCAATCAAGCGAGTAGGGTTGATTGTAGTGACGACGGATAGAGGCCTGTGTGGTGGTCTAAATGCAAATTTATTGCGCGAGACACTGCGTCACGTTAAAGCTTATCAACAAGCCGAACAGGACGTGGCTTTATGCGTGATTGGACGTAAAGGCCAGGTTTTCTTCAAACGCGTGGGGGGCCATGTCCTAGCAACGGCAGATCATTTAGGGGATACCCCTGGTATGGCGGACTTGCTAGGCCCCGTTAAAGTTATGTGTGATGCTTTTATATCCGGTGAAATCGACGCTTTACACATTGTTTACAATGAATTTGTGAACACGATGACACAAAAGCCTCTGTGTAAACTATTGTTACCTTTGCCCAAAGCAGAACTCAATGACTCGAATGTGAGTCATTGGGATTATATTTATGAGCCGGATGCTAAAGATATTTTAGAAGCGTTACTAAAACGCTATATCGAATTGCAAGTGTATCAAGGCGTCGTAGAAAATATTGCGTGTGAACAAGCCGCCAAAATGATGGCGATGAAGTCGGCAACAGATAATGCCGGCGACTTAATTAAACAATTTCAATTGGCCTATAACAAAGCTCGACAAGCTGCAATTACACAAGAATTAGCAGAAATTGTTGGGGGAATGGCCGCTTTAGAAGAGGGTGTATAATGGCGACAACTCAAGTTGTGCAATCAGGTACTGTGGTTCAAGTGATAGGACCCGTTGTTGACATAGAATTTCCACGGGAGCACGTGCCTAAGGTCAATGATGCATTGAAAACGGTTCAAGGTGATTTGGTGTTTGAAGTGCAGCAACAGCTTGGCGATGGGGTCGTGCGTACGATCGCAATGGGCTCAACCGATGGTTTGCGCCGGGGGGTCGAAGCGATTAATACGGGTGCGCCTATCCAGGTTCCTGTTGGCGTCGAAACCTTGGGACGCATTTGTAATGTGTTAGGACATCCAATTGATAATGCCGGCCCTATTGCTGCTAAAGAGCACTGGTCTATCCATCGAAAAGCGCCGAGCTATGAAGAACAAGCGAATAGCCAAGAATTGTTAGAAACCGGAATCAAAGTAATTGACTTACTGTGCCCGTTTGCAAAAGGCGGCAAAGTAGGCTTGTTTGGTGGCGCGGGTGTAGGTAAAACCGTCAACATGATGGAATTGATCCGTAATATTGCGATCGAACATAGCGGTTACTCTGTATTTGCTGGGGTGGGAGAACGAACACGAGAAGGGAACGACTTCTACCACGAAATGAAAGACTCTAATGTATTGGATAAAGTATCCTTAGTCTATGGACAAATGAATGAACCACCCGGTAATCGTTTGCGGGTGGCTTTGACAGGCTTGACCATGGCGGAAAAATTCCGTGATGAAGGCCGTGATGTATTGTTCTTTGTGGATAATATTTACCGTTATACCTTAGCTGGGGTTGAAGTCTCTGCGTTATTAGGGCGTATGCCTTCAGCCGTAGGCTATCAGCCGACTTTGGCGGAAGAAATGGGGATGCTTCAAGAGCGTATTACCTCTACGAAGACAGGTTCGATTACGTCAATCCAAGCGGTATATGTGCCTGCGGATGATTTAACCGATCCCTCTCCGGCAACGACGTTTGCGCATTTGGATGCGACGGTTGTGTTGTCACGTCAAATCGCAGAATTGGGTATTTACCCGGCAGTCGATCCACTGGATTCAACGTCCAGACAATTGGATCCGTTAGTCGTCGGCCAAGTGCATTACGATACGGCTCGCAAAGTTCAGCAAACCTTGCAACGCTATAAAGAATTGAAAGATATTATTGCGATCTTGGGTATGGATGAATTATCCGAAGAAGATAAGCGCGTCGTGTCGCGTGCGCGTAAAATTCAGCGCTTTTTATCTCAGCCGTTCTTTGTCGCCGAAGTCTTTACCGGTTCTCCAGGTAAATATGTATCACTAAAAGATACTATTTCTGGCTTCCAAGGTATTTTGGGAGGTGAGTACGATGACTTGCCAGAACAAGCATTTTATATGGTTGGCAGTATCGAAGAAGCGACTGCTAAAGCTAAAACTCTATGAGGCAGACCCAAGACATGGCCATCACAACGCAATTAGATATCGTTAGCGCAGAGCGCGAAATTTTCTCCGGCTTGGTTGAGATGGTCGTGGCAACTGGCGAATTAGGTGAGCTTGGAATTGTTCCAGGCCACGCACCGCTATTGACGTTATTAAAGCCTGGAGAAGTGCGCCTAACCTTAGCGGGGGGACACCAACAGCTGTATTATGTCTCCGGCGGAATGCTTGAAGTCCAACCGCATCATGTGACGGTATTAGCCGACGCAGTAGAGCGAGCCGATCACCTCGATGAAGCAGCCGCGATAGCAGCGAAAGAACGTGCCGAAGAAGCGATTGCAAACAAGCATGCCGATATAGACTATTCATTAGCCTCTACCGAATTGGCCAGAGCATTGGCCCAAATTCGACTCTTACAAAAAATTAGAAAGCATACCTCTTAATAAAAAAATAGCTTCGAGCCTTTGGGGCAGAGTAGGCCTCAACTGCTTATCGAAGATTATCAGCGCACCATCGATTATAAGCCAGACGTTTTTAGTGACTGTTCAGCAATCATATACGCTTCATGAGTCGGGATAACGCCTACTAAAATAGCACTCTTATCTGTATGGCTGATGATGGTATGATGATGCGTATTTGCGTGGTCGTCTAACACAACACCGATCCATTGTAAATGTTCGCAGATCTTTTTTCTAACAATGGAAGATTGTTCGCCGATTCCTGCTGTAAAAATAATCGCGTCACACCCCTGTAGGCTTGTGCATAGAGCCGTTAATTCTTTGGCTGCGCTGTAACAAAACAAATTAACCGCTTCGATGGCATGGGGCTCTAAGCTCGATTGGAGTTCTCGCATATCGCTACTTATACCCGAGACACCTAGTAAACCTGACTCTTGATAGAGTAAGATACTGATTTCCTGCACAGATAGTTTGTTTTTTTCAAGCAAATATAAAATCACGCCGGGATCAAGGGTGCCGCAGCGTGACCCCATCATTAATCCATCCAGCGCGGTAAGACCCATGGAGGTTGCAACACTTTTACGTTGATACAAAGCACACATACTTGCACCACTGCCTAAATGAGCGACAATTACCCGTTGATTACCTTTTTCGCCAATTTTATGGGTGATAACCGAAGCAATATATTCATAGGACAGACCATGAAATCCATAGCGAACAATGCCTGCCTCGCTTAAATGTCTTGGAATAGCAAACAAGGTTGAAAGTTTTTTCTGTGTTGAATGGAACGACGTATCAAAACAAGCAATTTGTGGTACATCGGGATAGGTTGTTTTTATGATTTTAATTGCTTCTAAGTTTTGAGGTTGATGAAAAGGAGCAAGAGGAATTAAGCTCGTTATTTTATCCAGCACGTCATCATTCACCAAGGTGGGATGAAGAAAATACCGACCTCCATGGACTATTCTGTGTCCGATGACTTTCAATCTCATGTTGTCAGGTGCCTGTGCAAACCATTTAAAAAATGCTTCTAAGCCTGCTTCAATACCTCTGATTTCAATGGGCTTTTTTAATATTTGGGTATGATGCTGATTAAAGATTGTTAAGCACGGCGCATCTGAAATACGTTCAACTTCGCCCCTATAAAGAAGTTTTAAATTTTTATGGTAACAAAAGAGCGAAAATTTAAGGCTAGAAGAGCCAGAATTAATCGCTAATAGGACCTCCGTCATTTATTTTTTTCCTTATTGCGCACATAAACAAGCGCCATAACACAAGAGGCTTTTCGCGAAACATCGTCCGAAACCCTACTGGTCAAAATAATAGGGACGCTGGCACCCAGGATGATGCCTGCGGCTTCCATTCCCGACATATAGGTCATCTCTTTATAAAGAATATTGCCCGATTCAATATCCGGCACAATAATGATGTCAGCGCATCCCGCAACTTCGGACTGAATGTTTTTCTCCCGTGCAGATTCCATGGAGATAGCGTTATCAAAGGCAAGAGGGCCATCGACAAGAGCGCCACTTATCTCGCCTCTATCTGCCATTTTGCTTAATGCTGCGGCATCAAGTGTGGCGGGCATGGCCGCGTTGACGGATTCGACCGCACAAACGATAGCAACTTTGGGTGTCCCTAAACCCAGGGTGTGAAACAAATCGATGGCATTTTGGGTGATGTCCTTTTTCTCCATTAAGGTTGGGTGAATATTGAGTGCCGCATCAGAGATAAATAAGGGTTTAAAATAATAGGGGGCTTCTACATAAAATACGTGGCTCATCCTGCGTCCGGT
>CANNJG010000055.1 GCA_947504795.1 Legionellaceae bacterium | reverse complement strand
CAGGTGACGTCGCAATTGAAGTGGTTGAAGGAAACGTCGGGAAGATCTGAACTGGTAATGGCTAACTGTGCGTTTGGCTTTCAGATGCTGTCCGGGGTAATGTCGGTTTTCGTTTCGCTTATCATGGCGCGTTTGTTGCAATCACGTTTGTATTATCCCAAGGGATTTGCAAAAGAAATGCTGGCGTTTCGTGGTAATCGGCTGAGTTGTATGATGTTCTTGATCATCTCACTCGGTGCATGGCAATTAAATGTGGTTGCCATCAATGTGATACCGGTATTTGCGTTATTTTATTTGATGGCTGGGTTAAGTATCTGTGCCAGTTTGTTGATGGGTAAGACTGCGCGGTTTACTGGCGTATTGCTCGTGGTGCCGCTTATGATTGTTCCTTTTGTGATGGTACCGATGTACATTGTGATTGGATTATTAGATGGTCTATTTGATTTAAGAGTTGCTTTTTGTCGTTAAAGGGGTTAACAAATGCAAGTGATATTGTTAGAAAAAATTAAAAACTTAGGAGCACTAGGCGATACAGTCAAAGTCAAGCCTGGTTATGGGCGTAATTTTTTGATTCCACAAAAGAAAGCGGTTTTTGCGACGGCTGAGAATGTTAAGACATTTGAAAGCAAGCGCGCAGAACTTGAAAAAAACGCTTCTCAGATCTATGCAAAAGCTGAGCAACGAGCCGCAAAGCTTCAGGATATTAGCCTCGTGATTACAGCACAAGCAAGTGACGAAGGTAAATTGTATGGTTCGATCGGCGTGAATGAACTTAAAGAAGCCTTTGCAGCCAAATCGATGGACGTCAGTAAGCGCGAAATTATGATGCCAGATGGTGCTTTTCAATCCATTGGACAATTCTCAGTCGACATCCAAGTGCATTCTGATCTAGTGGTCGCTGTACAAGTTGAAATTGTTGCTGGTAAATAAGTGATCAGTTGGGCCACGACCCACCAATCTTCTCTTTGCGAGTGCAGTCAATCAGTCCCGCCTTAGCCGGATAAACGTGACTGCTTCATTAGGCTCGCAAAGACGAACATCCTAGATTCGATTGTCTTTCCACTTAATATTACACCCCAAACTCGGTTTCTGTGATTCAGTCACAGGTTTGTTTTCGATAAGACACATTAGTGCATGGCGCAGAGACGCGCCATTTACTGGCAGTTCTGATCCGGGACGAGCATCGTCCAATTGTCCTCGATATACGAGGCGTAGTTGTTTATCATAGACGAAAAAATCAGGGGTACAACGCGCATCATAAGCGTGAGCAACTGTTTGCGTTTCATCGAAAAGATAAGGAAAAGTGAATCGATAATCTAATGCTAACGCTTTCATATGTTCGGGTGCATCATCCGGATAGGTGCCAACATCATTGGCATTAATAGCAATAAGTCTGACACCCTTATCTGCAAAATCGTTGGCTAATCGCGGGAGTTCCGGAAGAATATGCTTCACAAAAGGGCAATGATTACACATAAATACAATAACTGTTGCGACAGATCCTGCTACTTTTTGTAATGAAATGAGTGTGTTATAACAAGGGTCAGGTAATGTAAAATCAGGGGCTATGGACCCTAGTGGATTCATTGCTGATGCCGTTTTAGCCATAATAAACTCCGTTTTGATAAGTCCTGAACTTTTTCCTCGTGAAATTAAAAAGCATCCGAAAGGGGGATGCGGGTTGATAACATATCTACCAATGTAAAAATATCCCTTTTGTTGTGGCGTCATGAATGACTTGTTGCCGCGATTTGTTGGTGGAAACCCAATAGCTTCCTTGATTGCTTAATGCAAATTTAACCCGTGGATATTGGCAGATGTCTAAATAATCAGCGCAATCGACTTTTATTCGTTCGTCCTTAGACCGCACAAAACAGCGAAAGAAGTAATTGTCCACATCCGAAGCAAAAGCCGCCCAATGCTGCGGTGCGAGGGTGCTTTCGAGTTTAGGACTCATGAATGTATCCGCTCGTGTTTCGACGTGTTCCAATTCAACGATGTGATTGGCGTGGTTTTGCATGAGGTAAAATGTTTGATTGCCGTGTTCGTTGATGATCAGAAATTGTTGTCTGAATGCAAAACCGCTGACTTCACATCCTCTAGGAAATAAAGCCGGGGTGGGTTGTGCAAATGTATAATTTGTTAGGCAGATAACGAAAACAGTAGCGAATTTTTTATAAAATGCCATAATTGATCTCTTATAGAAAAAGTAATTGGGCGTTTGTGACGGCTGCGACACCAGTTGCCATGCCTGGCCTTTAAGTGCCCCGTAAAGTAGCGTTATTTTAGTGGATTTGGCGACAAAGTCTAGTTAAATCTCATTAGCCCTTAGAATGGAGTTTTTGTAATGAATATCCAAACCATTAATCCAGCAACTGAATCTATTCTTGCAACCTATTCTGTATCGATACAGTCAGGAATTGATAAACAAATTGAAGCATCGCGTGACAGTTTTAACTCGTGGAAACGAGTTGCCTTTGCAGAACGTGCCAAATTGATGTTAAAGCTTGCTTCACAATTACGTCTAAAGATTAATGACTATGCCTTACTCATGGCCCAGGAAATGGGTAAGCCCCTTACGTTCGGTCGAGCTGAAATTGAAAAATGCGCTCTCGTCTGTGAGCACTATGCGACGCATGCTGAAACCTATCTACAACCCCAATTAGTTAAGATTGAGGCCCAACAAGCACAGGTATGTTATCAACCGCAAGGGATTGTTTTTGGGATCATGCCTTGGAATTATCCATTTTGGCAAGTGTTTCGATTTGCTGTGCCGACCATTATGGCAGGGAATGTTGTGTTGTTAAAACACGCGCCTATCTCCACCGGCACCGGATATGCAATTGTCGAAGCTTTTCTGGAGGCAGGATTTCCGAATCATGTATTTGCGAATCTGGTTCTGACTAATGAGCAAGCTGCACAGGTGATTGCCCATCCGGATGTCCGAGGCGTCAGCTTCACCGGAAGTGAGCAAACCGGAATGATTATCGCAGCGTGTGCCGGATCTCATTTGAAAAAAGTTGTGGTAGAGCTTGGGGGTAATGATCCTTACGTTGTTTTAGAAGATGCTGATATCGATTGGGCAGCGGAAGTGATTGTGACAGCGCGTTTGAATAATAATGGTCAAGCCTGTATTGCCGCTAAACGAACTATTGTTGTCGAAAATGTTGCTGATCTCTTAATTGAAAAGTTGATGGCACTCACCGAAGCCTATCAGTTTGGAGATCCCTTGGATCCAAATACGAAGTTAGGACCGATGGCCAGAGAAGATTTGCGAGCGCATCTCCATCAACAAGTACTAGAAAGCATCGCGAAAGGTGCGGTACTTCGTTTGGGCGGTGTTTTGCCGCATCAACGCGGTTTTTATTATACGCCAACGATCCTAACCCATGTTCGACCCGGTATGCCTGCGTTTGATGATGAATTATTTGGCCCGGTATTTTCTATCACGCTCGCTGCCGATGAACGACATGCGATTGAATTGGCGAATCAATCACGATTCGGGCTTGGTTCGGCTGTGTTTACCCGAGATTTGGAGCGCGGCGAGCGTATTGCCAAATTTGAGTTTGAAACAGGCTTCTCTGCGGTAAATGGCGCGGTTGGTTCCGATCCTCGATTACCTTTCGGCGGGGTTAAACATTCTGGATTTGGTCGTGAGTTATCTCGAGAGGGCATCCTTGAGTTCATGAATATCAAAACAGTGGTGGTTTATGAATTCAAAGGATGAGCCGCCTTCGCAAGCGAATGATCGGTTTATTTTAGTCGATGCGACTTCACAAAAACTCTATTGTTACCAGCGGGATGTCTTGATAGACACATATCTTGTTTCTACGGCTAAAAATGGATTAGGCGAGCGTTTAGGGAGTGGCTGCACTCCTCGGGGTTGGCATGCAATTTATGCTGTTTTAGGCTTGAATGCGCCGCTTAATAGTGTTTTTGTGTCGCGACAGAGCACCGATGCAATTTATAGCGCTGCTTTCGCCCAAGCAAATCCGGAGAAAGATTGGATTTTAACACGCATTCTTCAGTTAGATGGCTTAGAACCTGGACGGAACCGAGGCGGTGATGTCGATACGCTTAGCCGATACATTTATATTCATGGTACTTCAGATGAGGTGGCTTTAGGGACACCCGTCTCCAAAGGGTGTATTCGTATGTCGAATACGGCTGTGATCGATTTAGCGCAATGGGTTAGCGTTGGGACGCGAGTTTGTGTACAATAGATCGCAATTTCAGGAGGTTGTTGTATGTCCAAGTTGTATGAAGAAGAAAAAAATAACATTATTCAGGCCGTTGTCGATCATTTTGAAAAAAAACTTAATAAAACACAAGCGGGGTTATGCGGAGAGTTTGTTAAGCAATTCTTTGCCACTATTTCATTAGATGATCTCAAAGAATCGAGTATCGAAGATTTGTATGGACTTGTTCTCAACCTTTGGGCGTTAATGGAAGAACGTCAGCCTGAACAATCTAAAATTAAAGTTTATAATCCGACATTCGAACAACATGGTTGGCAGAGTACCCATACCATTGTGGAGATAATTTGTGATGATATGGCTTTTTTGGTCGATTCCTTACGAATTGTGATAAAGCGCTTAGGATTAGGACTGTACTTGACTGTCCACATGGGCGGCATTCGTCTGACTCGCGATGCGCAGCATCATATCACGGCTATCTTAAATCGCGAGGGTGAACCAGTCGCCCATACGCTTCTCGAAGCGCCGATTTTGCTGAAAATTGAGCGTCAAACCAATCCCAAAGTTCTAGCAGAAATTGAGGGTCGATTGCATCAGGTTCTGATTGAAAATAGGGCGGTTGTGGATGATTGGCAAGTCATGCGTGATCGAATAGGTGGGATTACCATAGAGTTAGACAACGCCCCGAAGACGATTAACACTGAAGAGATTGAAGAAACCAAAGCCTTCTTAAATTGGATGGAAGACCATCATTTCACTTTCATCGGTATGCGAGATTATGCGTTAGTCCGCGATAAAAAAGACATAACGTTGCAACCTGTCCCGAACACAGGTTATGGTGTGTTGCGTGATGGATTAAGCAAAGGGAGTAGTTTTAATGTTGCTGTGGCCACTCCCCAAACTCAGGAACAAGTACTTTCCACACAGATTTTAGTTGCTTCCAAAACCGACACATTATCCAGTATTCATCGTGATGCGTATACCGATTATGTAGGGGTGAAACGCTTTAATCAGACCGGTGAAGTGATTGGAGAGCGGCGTATTTTGGGGTTGTATACCTCTGCTGCTTATAACTCCAACCCTGTCCAAATTCCGTTTTTAAGGCATAAAGTAGCCTCTATTCTTGAGCAATCAAAACTTAACTCGCGCAGCCATGCGGGTAGAATATTGTTGAATATTTTAGAAACGTTACCCCGAGATGACTTGATCCAAGGATCGTCAGAAGAATTATTAAATATTTCTATGGGGATTTTTTACATGCAAGAACGCCGGCGTATTCGTATGTTCTCGCGTTTAGACATGTATCATCGGTTTATTTCGTGTTTAGTATATGTCCCTAAAGATTTATATAACTCGGATCTTAGGACAGAAATGCAACACGTGTTGGTCGATTGTTTTCACGCCACCAATGCTACATTTACGACGAATTTCTCTGAATCGGTCATGGCTCGAATCCATTTTATGGTCCGTATTGATCCGACTAAGCCGGTTGAATTTGATTATAAAGAGATTGAAAGTAAACTTGTGGAAGTGGGCCGTTCTTGGTTGGATGATTTGCATCAACTGCTCACTGAGTCAGTCGGAGAAGAAAAGGCTGGGCAGTTATATGGAACTTATAAGATTACATTTCCTCCCGTTTATAAAGCGAGTTTTTCCCCGAGAACCGCTGTAATAGACATTAGTCATATTGAGGAGTTGTCAGAGACCACCCCTTTAACGATGAGTTTCTATCGTCATTTGGATGTGACGACCGACATTTATCGGCTAAAATTATATCAAAACAGTAACACGATACCGTTGTCAGATGTCTTGCCGATTATTGAAAACTTAGGGTTGCGCGCGATTTCTGAGCGTCCTTATCTATTGAAATTTGAAGCGGGCCATACCACATGGATTAATGATTTCTCTCTAGAATATCGGCATCATGAAACGTTAAATATGGATGAAATCAAGGATGTGTTTCAGCAAGCCTTTGCTAGTATTTGGTTTGGTGAAACTGAAAACGATGGATTTAATCAACTTATTTTGGCTTCCGGGTTGCACTGTCGACAAGTCGCAGTGTTAAGAATGTATGCGAAATATTTCAAACAAATAGGCTTGACGTTTAGCCAAGAATATATAGAAAGAGCGTTATTGTCACATGCCCGCATAGCAAAAAAACTGTTTGAACTATTTGATATTCGCTTTAATGTAGATCACAAAAATGAAAAAGAGACAGCCTATGAAGCGATCAAGCAATCTATATTGGAAGCGTTAGAAACCGTTACAAATTTGGATGAGGATAAAATCATTCGACAATTTATGACGTTTATCGGTGAAACGTTACGGACCAACTATTATCAAAAAGATGCGGAAGGCAAATCTAAAACCTATATTTCTATCAAGCTGAATAGCAAGGCGATTCCCGGGTTGCCGAAACCCCATCCGCTTTATGAAATTTTTGTATATTCTCCACAATTCGAAGCCATTCATTTACGTTCAAGTAAGGTGGCGCGAGGCGGATTGCGTTGGTCAGACCGTCGTGAAGATTTCCGAACAGAAGTATTAGGCTTGATGAAAGCACAACAAGTTAAAAATGCGGTGATCGTCCCGAATGGCGCCAAAGGTGGTTTTGTGGTGAAGACACTGCCTGCAGCCAACGCGACACGTGAAGATATTATGGCAGAGGGGATCCGTTGCTATCAGCAATTTATCCGTGGATTATTAGATATCACCGATAATAATGTCGCCGGAAAGATTAAAAAACCAACCGATGTTGTTTGTTACGATGGCGATGATGCCTATTTGGTTGTTGCGGCAGATAAGGGAACGGCAACGTTTTCGGATATTGCCAATAAAATTTCCCAGGAATATCAATTTTGGTTAGGCGATGCGTTTGCATCGGGTGGCTCGGTTGGCTATGACCACAAAAAGATGGGGATTACTGCTAGAGGGGCATGGGAATCGGTCCATCGACATTGCTATGTTCTCGGCATCGATATTGATACCACTGATTTTACCGTGGTTGGTATTGGCGATATGGCCGGTGATGTGTTTGGTAATGGTATGTTGTTATCCCCCCATATCAAATTAGTCGCAGCGTTTAATCATCTGCATATTTTCATTGATCCGACCCCTGATGCGGCTCAAAGCTTTGAGGAGCGTAAGCGCCTATTTAATTTGCCGCGATCTTCTTGGGAGGATTATAATCGGGGATTAATGTCTAAGGGAGGCGGCATTTTTAGTCGTTTCGCAAAATCGATTGAAGTGACCCCAGAAATGATGACGCTGTTGGGACTTAAAGAAAAAGCGATCGAACCCAATGAGTTGCTCAAAAGTATCTTACGGGCGAACGTCGATTTATTGTGGAGTGGTGGGATTGGGACATTTGTAAAAGCCAAATCCGAAACGAACGCCGATGCGGGCGATCGCACCAATGACCTCATTCGGGTGAATGCGAAACAACTTCGCGCAAAAGCTGTTGCGGAAGGAGGAAACTTAGGATTTACGCAACTAGCGCGTGTGGAGTATGCCTTGAATGCGGGCTTAATTTATACCGATTTTATTGATAATTCCGCGGGGGTGAGTTGTTCGGATAAAGAAGTTAACATTAAAATTTTGTTAAATTCGGTGATGAGTAACGGTGATTTAACTTACAAGCAACGCAATACGCTACTGAGTCAAATGACCGATGAAGTCGCACAATTAGTGTTGCGTGACAATTATTTACAAACCCGATCGATTAATTTATCCGTGGCTATGGCCGTACGTGCCATGGAATTAAACATCCGTTATTTGAATGATCTTCAGCGTAGTGGAAAATTAGATAGACATTTGGAGTGTTTGCCAGACGACAAACATTTACACGAGCGCAAGGCGCAAGGGGTCGGGTTAACCAGCTCTGAAGTGGCAGTCTTGATGTGTTATACCAAAATTCTATTGAAGGAAGCCATTTTAGACTCTGATTTACCTGAAGATCCCTATTTGAAACGTTATTTAATTCGTGCTTTTCCGCAACCACTCCAACAACAATTTACAGACGCAATGCAACAACATCCGTTAAGGCGTGAAATTATTGCGACGAATGTCAGCAATTTGATTGTGAATGAAATGGGATTTGGATTTGCATATCGCGTGCAAACTGAAACCGGTGCTTTAATGCCGGCTATTGTGAGAGCGTATATTATTGCGCGGTGTGTTTTTGATATGGATAGCGTCACGAAGAACATTGAGTCTCTTGACAATTGCATTAAAGCTGACGATCAGATTAATCTCATGATTACGTATGTACGCCTACTGCGTCGCGCTACGCGTTGGTTTTTAAATACCAAACGTGGGCATTTAAATATTGAGCAAGCCGTGTTGAAGTATCAAAAAGAAGTGAGTGCTTTGCGCGAAACGTTGCCCCGGTGTTTAGGCGAACTTTACCAATCTCGTTTTGAGGAGCATTATGAAAAATATTGCCGCATCGGTGTGCCGGAGCCTTTGGCGCTAGAATTAACCAGGACACGTGGATTGTTTGCCGCTATGGATATTGTTGATATTGCGCATGAAACGCAATCCAGTATAACCGAAGCTTCAGAAGCGTTTTTCGGCGTGGGTGAGTTTTTAGATTTGGGATGGTTGCGTGAGCAAATTATTATTCATGCTACTGAGAATAATTGGGAAGCTTTGGCAAGAGAAGCATTGCGAGATGATTTGGATATGCAACAGCGGTTGATGACGACTCATGTGTTGGGTTCTAAAACTAAGGGTGAAACATTTACACAACATCTCCAAATATGGGCGGCACGCAATATTGCGCAAATTGAACGGTGGAACGAAATGATGAAAACGTTTAAGACTACTGAAAAGTTGAGCCCAACTATGTTTTTTGTTGCGGTGCGTGAGTTTTTTAGTTTTGATACCTAGCCGTTATCTGAATGCTGCGTCAGGCTCTCTTAGCATCGACTGTTTTCAGACATAGCACGTTATCCTGAGCGGAGCGCGAGATAACGCATTTAAATCTACAACCATTTAACAGGGAGTTTCTATGGTCAAGGCAAAAAAAGTAAAAGCATATTCAGCAGGATCTAAACTGTTACATTGGATTATTGCATCGGTGATATTGATGATGTTATCAGGGAGCTTCTTTTTGGAGGATCTCAACATCTATATTAAACCTTTAGCGATTATGCTCCATAAATCATTTGGCATAACGGTATTGGCTTTAATGATCGTACGACTCTATTGGTTACACCACTCAGGGCGTCCAGCGTTGCCAGCGAGCGTCCCGCTTTGGGAGGTTATCGTATCCCATACTATACAATATACTATGTACGGGCTATTGATAGCGATGCCACTGGTAGGATGGGTGATGTCCGTATTATCGAATCATACGCCAACATTCTTTGGTTTATTTGATTTACCCATTCCAGGCTTAACCCCGAATTCAGCTTTAGCTGATCAGTTTTTTCTTGCCCATCAAATCATCGCGTTTATGTTGATTGGCCTTATTAGCTTGCATATTCTCGCTGCCGTGAAACACGCAGTCGTGGATAAAGATAAGATATTGCAGCGTATGTTGCCTGAATAGGGAAGAATCTTATAGGTCTAATCTCAATTATTTGTTACAATCCACTCGTCCAACACCCACCGGGCCGTTAGCTCAGCTGGTAGAGCAGGAGACTCTTAATCTCTTGGTCGTAAGTTCGATCCTTACACGGCCCACCATTTTTTGGGGTCACCACCATTTTAATGGGTACTTTAGTGGGTACTTTTGTAAAGGTTACCCTATTAAAAACAGATCTTGCTATTTATATCAGATGTGGGGAAATACAAAAAACAAAGGCTTCCGAAGAAGCCTTGTGTTATAACGTGTAGTGGCTCAAACTTGATCTGACAGTCGTCGGTTTTTCAGAGGTGTCTGTCAGGTCAAATTTCGTTGAAGAACTTTTCCTTCCAGAGTTGTTTACCATCTAGGAGTGTTTGTATTGGAGTACGACCACTGTCCCCCGATCGGTTGATATACACGTCCAACACCTTTCAGCGTTCCCACATAAAATGTATCTTGGGTTGGTGTAGGAGTTTATTTATGGGGTCAAGTCAGAGTCGTCAGTCAAATAGAAAGAGGGAAGAACAAGTAGAGCAAAAAAGACGGAACAGGGAACGTGAAGAACAACAGCAACAATTAAAAAATGAGGTAGATTCGCTAATCAAATCTTTTGTTACAAATGAACAAGCACGTCAAAAGT
>CANNJG010000054.1 GCA_947504795.1 Legionellaceae bacterium | reverse complement strand
GCAAATGGAAAAAAATTCTAATTTTCATGTGCCGATCATCGCGCTGACTTCTTTTCAGGCAGATTTAGTTAAATATGACTGCGACTATTATTTTATGGATGGGGTGATTTCAAAGCCATTAACTGCAGAACAAGCCGATCAGATTGTGCAGCATTATGTCTACCGTAATAACACGGCTGTCACTGGACTAAAACAAGCATAAGATTTATTAACCCCCTATTGCATTATCTTCCCTATTTTGTTTAAACTCTTGGCCTGCAAGGATGGAACTTGCGCAGGCCTTAGTCTAACCCAACCGCAAACTCTAGTACTCAATCCGAGAGTACTCGGGGAAGGAGTATTAAAATGGAATTTATCACGACACGTCGTTCCCTATTGTTTAAAACCTTGTTTTTTCTGTTCTGTGGCATCTCAATGTTTGCCTCAAGTACGCTGCACGCAGCAAAGCGTGTTTCATTACAGCACCTTACTGTGAGTGATTTACAGCAATGGTTACCCTCACCCTTTGTGCAAGCCGGGCCGAAAACGCTCATTATGCCGACAGCGCAACTATCTTTGATTGAGCGACATACCGATGCGCGTCATATTGAGCACGTGAGGATGCAACAGCATTATCAAGGGATTCCGGTTTTTGGGGGCTATGCCATTTTTCATCATACTACGACTGTATCTGCTGCACCGGCCGCAGTGAGGATGAATGGCGCGTTGTACCAACATTTGCAGGGAGATCTAGGCGTACTGCCTGCATGGTTCTTATCGAGTGCGCATCGTGCGTTGAATCAGTATAGTCAGCAATTTCCCCAGGCACAAATTGTGGCGTCTCAGGTGACTCCTTTGATTTATGTGGATGATCAGCAACACGCACATTGGGCTTATCGTGTTCGCGTGTTTTTGCAACCAACAGAGGGGTCGCCGAGTCAACCAACAGCGATTGTTGCCGCGCAAGATGGTCGGGTGTTAGTGCATTGGGATGATTTGCAAACACTCCGGCATATGGTTCATGGTCTCGGCTTTGGAGGGAATAGAAAAATGGGTAAATATCAATTCGGAAAAGAATTTCCATTTCTCAACTTGATCCGGGATGAAGAGATAGGGCAATGTTTTTTAGAAAATCAACAAGTCCGGATCGTCGATATGGGACACCACACCCAACACGTTAATCGGCCCATGAGTTTCGACTGTGAAGAGACGTTTTCGAATGATGAATATTGGACCGGTTATGAAGAAGATGGGTATGATCAGATTAATGGCGGATATTCTGTTGCGAATGATGCCATGTATATGGGGGGTGTTGTTAAGGATATGTACCGAAAACGCTATCATCAAGAAGTGTTATATAACGGACACAAGCCTATGCAGCTTGTGTTACGCATTCACTACAGCACCCATTTTGCCAATGCATTTTGGGATGGTCGGCAGATGACGTTTGGCGATGGGGATGGCGCATTTCATCCTATGGTATCTTTAGGCATTACCGCTCATGAAATCTCGCATGGCTTTACAGAACAGCATTCAGGATTGGTGTATTATGGTCAAGCCGGGGCTATCAATGAATCTTTTTCTGATATGGCAGCGCAAGCAGCTGAGTATTATGCACATGGCCAGGCGAGTTGGTTAATAGGTGCGGATATTTTGAAAGGACGCGGTGCCTTACGCTTTTTAAGCCAACCGAGTCGTGATGGTTTATCGATTGATAGCGCAGATCAGTACCAAGTCGGCATGGATGTTCATTACAGTAGCGGTGTGTACAATCACTTATTTTATACCTTAGCACACCGCCCTGGGTGGGATCCCAGTAAAGCATTTGATGTCATGTTAAAAGCGAATATGGATTACTGGACGCCAACCGCTACCTTTGCCGAAGGGGCGTGTGGACTGCTAGCCGCAAGTAACGATTTGGGCTTCGATGATAATGACGTGATGATAGCGTTAGACGAAGTCATGATCGATTATGGAGAATGTTAGGCGTTCAAGCAACATACTAATTTTTCTGGGATACTATCAGCGTGTTGCTTAAGTCCTGAGTAATGCTTGTGTTACATTGCAGAGAGCTGTAATAATAGAAAGCAGAGCGTGCAGGGATGATAGTTATGCTTAAAGTTGTTAAATTGTCTAAAAAAGAGATTAATTTACCAATCATCGTGATTATTATCGGGATTGCTATTGGCGTATATCATTGGTTTTCTTACTTAGTCCCTTTTACCAATAATGCGTTTGTAGCCACCAACGTCACGCCAATTGCAGCTGATGTATCAGGGTATGTGACTAAACTTTATGTGAAAAATGGAGAATCAGTCAAAAAAGGCGCGCCCTTATTTCGCGTCTATCAAAAGCCATATTATTTAGAACTAGCCTATGCAAAAGCCCGATATGAACAAGCCTTGGAGCGGATTAAAGTCATTGAGAGAGAAACGCAACGAACCCGTGAATTATTAAAAGCCGCGAATTTTGAGTATGAAAAAGCAAAAATCCGCTATAGCTATAAAGATGACGCCATGGTACGAAAAGCGGTGCCTAGGTTGGAAATCAAAGAACTTGGGTACAGTTTTCATGCCGCCGAAAATAAACGCGACGCTCTTGTTAAACAAATCGCGATTGAAGATCAACAAATTGTTGAGCAATCTAAAAAGGTCCAATCGCTTCAAGCGGCGATGGAGAATGCCCAAGTAAATTTGAATTTGACGATTGTCCGCGCCCCTGCTGATGGATATGTAGATAATATGTACATTTCTAATTTCACCCCCGTGAAAATTCACGAGCCCTTGTTTTCGTTTGTCGATACCACTCAATGGTGGGTACAAGCCAATTTTGATGAAACTGATCTTCGTCTTATTAGGCCCGGAGATAAAGCAATTATTTTTTTGCGCATGTATTATTTTCATAAAATTTTTCATGGGGTCATCGTGAATACAATCTGGCCTGCAAATCGCCAACATACCGCATCGCGATCGCAGCAACAAGTCGTGAAAAATGAAAATGAATGGTTATTAATTCCCCAACGCTTACCGTTACAGATTCAAATTCTTGATCCTGATCCTAATTTTCCTCTCCAACCTGGTGCCAGCGCTTATGTTTATCTCAAAGCTCATACACACCATTGAAGAGTACGATGCTTATGGACTTCACCGGATTAACGGGATCAAGGTTGTGTATGTGTTATTGGTGCTCTTTGTTCTGAACGGCTTGGTTTATATTCCGGATGCTTATTTTTATTTGTTTTATATTCCTATGACTGCGATGACTGCCGAAGTACAAGGGCGAACGCTCCAGCAAAAATATGAATTATTTATTGGGACTATGCTTGGTTCGATCAGTATGATTTATCTGTTTAATCTTATGTACCCCTTTCCGTTATGGTTCTTATTTTTTGCGTTTTTAGCGACGTTGTTACTGTATACGTTAGTTTTACGCAAACACGAAAGTCATTTGATTATCGTCCCAATTATTTTAAGTTTAACCTCTTATTCACTGAATTATCATTTTGATAATGCGGATATTTATGCCATTCTAAATCATGTGATTACCAGCACGCTCGCGATGCTTGTGGTTCTGGGTGCTTTGTTATTATTTCCTCGCAGTTTTTATTATCGGATCTGGCTTCGAGCCTTGTATGCCTTGGTAAAAGGTTGTTACGATAATTTTAATGCGATTCAGCATCAGCAAGTTCCGAAAGAATGGTCCCAGCATTTAGTACAGATGGTTACCTATGCTTGTATGGTACCCAGATGCATGCCTACGTATAGTATTTTAAAAATTTCCCTATTAGTCAATAAGTTGTACCTGTTGAGTACTGTGGCAGATAAGCCATTGACCCGATTGTCACCACGACGGTTGCAATCCTATGTGGATAATCTAAAGGATGTCCAGCGCGCTATTTATGATGAAAAACCATGCATGTGTAAAGTAGAAGAGGAAGGGGACGTTTTTAAACTTATTCAATCATGGAATTATCTGTGTCAAAAATCATAGTTTATCGGTCTATGCGCGCATTACAAATCTGTATGGTCTATGCCACGACCTTGTTGATTGAACGTTTATTGCAATTCCCCAAAGCGGGTTGGATTGGTTTTGTGGTGATGATGATTTATGTTGGTTTTGATGCTGGAGCGAGTATGCATCGTACCTTACATCGCTTTTGGGGTACTTTAATTGGCTTGCTATTATCTTATTTTCTCTGGTTATTAGGGATATTAGATTACCGTTTAATGTTGACGTTTATTCCGATAGCGGTGTTTTTTTCTTTTTTTTCATTAGGCAAATTTTACTCCTATCCTACTATCTTCACTGTGACCTTAACCACATTGGGGACCGCTTATTTTACGCCGGCGGAGTATTCGGTTTCTGAATTCTTTTTTGATTATTTTCGAGCAACGTTAATTGCGTTTTTGATTTGTATGTTTTTTGAAGGGGTCGTATTTAAAAATAAAAAAATGACCCAAGTATTTGGTCGGAATTTGGAGCGAATTATTATGAGTGAATTAGATCAATTACTAGATATTTTGGTGAGTCGTCCTCTTAAAAGGGCGCATTTTCTAAAGCTGAGTGCTTCCTGCCACGCTAAGATTGAAGAAATGCGAGCATTTGAACTGACCGCAAAACACGATTATGCTTTGCAAGAACAGGCTCTTTCTGAGATGGATGCGTTTCATGGCAGGGTCTCGACCATCCTCATGGCGCTCTATCAATTGTTTTCATTGGCGCCGAAAAGTGATGCAGCGCTGATTTTGACTGTTAAAGAGCAGATGAAGCAATTAGAGTCATTTCCCTATACACAAGGAACCGATCGTGATCCGTTGCCTACGTAACTTGTTCTTTTTAGGATGGTCTTTGGGATTGACGGCTTGTATTTTAGATCCGCATCAGTCGTTGAAACAACCTATTAATATTCCTAAAGATTGGTCTAGTATCGATCGTCATATGACGAAAACGGCCAAGACAGAAGTTTGTTTCCCTTGGTGGCATCAATACCATGATCCTGCCTTGAATCATTTGATTGCTCGGGGACTGCGCTACAACAATGATATTCAAGTAGCGATGGCAAATGTTGAAGCAGCGCAAGGTGAATTGAAGCGCATTGAATATAATTGGATTCCCACTCTAGCTGGGGGGGTAGGTTATTCTTCTTTTCCTTATTTAGGCTATCCAGGGGTATTACTGGCTGTTTTTCCCAATTATACGATAAACGTGTTCAATCAAATTAAAGCCCAACAAAAAGCACGTCATGAAGTGAAAGTGACTCAAGGGATGCGAAATAGCGTGCGATTAACCGTGATTGCGCAAATAGCCGGAAGTTATTTCAGCCACTTGGCGCAGACGGAAGAATTGCAACTATTAAAAACAATTGAAAGCGATTTAAGTCAATCACTGGACATCAACATTGGTGCAGCCAAAGGTGGGATAGCGACGAATATTAATATTGCTAAAGCCAGGACAAAACTGGAATTAATTCGCGCTGAAGAAAAAATCGTCGAAAAAAACTTGGTGTACACCCAAAACGCTTTACGGTATTTGATGAACCAAAATCCTTGTGCTTTTGAGTTCAAGCAGCAATTTGCACAAGTGGATAGCCAACATATGGTCATAGGCACCCTGCCGCTGTTAGTGATTGAACATAGACCCGACATGATTGCGGCTACAGAAGCGCTCAAAGCAACCCGTGCAGGTATTGGTGTTGCGCTTTCCAACTTTTTGCCCAGTATTAATCTCAGTATGGCCAGAGGTGATATTGCAACAATTCCAAATGGGTCTACCTTAGGTATGCCTATTTACTTCAATCAAGCCCTTCTCACTCAACCTTTCATAACACTGACTTCGTTAGGTGATTTAAAGAAAGCACGCGGTCAATCAAAAGCTGCTTATTATCACTATGTAGACATCTTACGTAAGGTCCTACGCGATGTGGATAATGATTTAGCTTCTCATGAGTTTTTCACCCAGCGATTGATAGAAACGGTTGCAGCTAAAGAGTCTAGCAAACAAGCTTATCAATTGAATCGTGACTTGTATGATCGGGGTATTGCCAGTTATCTCGGGTTATTGGGTGAGAAAGTTAAATTAGACGAATTACGGGTGTTAGTGAATAAACGCAAGATAGATCAAACAATGGCCATCATTAACTTATATCAAGATTTGGCTGTGGGATACGGGTATAAACCACATTCGGAGCATAAAATGCTTATGCAGGGTAAATTTGATCCATTGGGTGTGGCTTGGAGGACAATTGTAGATTGATAGGTGGATGGTCGCCTGGATCCAGTGTGCTATCGAGGCGACGATGTTAATCTGGAATTATGCTTTTTCTGAAATGTTACAGGCAGGCACTTTATACTCACCCAAACAAGCAGCACTGTTTAATTGCGCGCGGTGTAATAAAACATTTTGCGCCTTTGACACGTTAGCCGCTTTACCTTTCCAAGCTTGCAAGCACTCTTCTTGCAACGCGCGGCCAAAAGAAAAACTTAAGTTCCAAGGTTGCTCGCCGCAATTGTTGATCTCATTTAAATTTTTTGTAGCTTGGTCCGGCGTTTGCCCTCCAGAAAGAAAATTAATCGAGGGTACAGCCGGTAATACGGTATTACTAAACACGCTCAAGGTATAGTCAGCAATATCTTTTGGATCACTAAAGGGTTTAAAGTCTTTTCCACACGTCACCATGCTGGGCTTAAGAATGATATGCTCTAAGGCAACTTGATGCAAAAATAGCGCATTAAATACCTCATGTAACACTAATTCAGAGGCTTCAGCACAATGATCGATCGAATGATCGCCATCCATTAACAGTTCAGGCTCAACAATAGGAACAAGACCAACGGCTTGGCACATAGCTGCATAACGCGCCAGGGTTTCCGCGCCTGATTTAATCGCGCTTAAACTCGGCGTGCAGTCTGAAATGGTAAACACATTTCGCCATTTTGCGAATTTCGCACCTTGTTCTTTAAACGAGGCTAAGCGTTCTTGAAGATCGTCTAACCCTATGGTTATTTGTTCATCCGAGGTGTTCGCCAATATTTTCAAGCCTTTATCTACTTTTACCCCAGGTAAGATATCTTTAGCAAGTAACAATTCTGGAATAGAACGGCCTTGTGTGTCTCGGTTTGCAAACGTTTCTTCATATAGAATGACCCCACTGATGTATCTTTCTAAGTCAGGAGTAGTCGCTAACAATAAGCGATAAGCACAGCGATTGTCAGGTGTATTGTCTAATTGAATAGACGCAAAGCGTTTGCCGATAGTACTGTTGCTCTCATCCGCGGCTAAAATCCCTTTACCGGGTTGAACGATATGGTCAATCGTGTTTGATAGTTCGTCATAATACATAATTAAGCCTCTACTTTGATGAAATATATTTTTCTCGAATAATATGCTGAGAAGAAAACCCTTGGTTTTGTAATAACTGGAACGCGTCGTCAATCATAGCAGGGTTCCCGCATAAATAAACATGATCTTCAGTGGGGTTGAGTTGCAAATCTGCAAACCCATGTTGCACATAGCCATGATGCAAATGAGGTTCGTTGCATTGCTCGCGGCTCAAAAATCCTCTAAAAATAACCCGAGGGGTTTGGGCTGCCCACCTTAAAAAATCATCGGCGTATAGAAGATCGTGTTGTGTTTGAACCCCTTCTAAGACCACAATTGACAATTCAGGATGCGCTTCTAGGCGCTGTTGTAACCGTGAAATCATGGATCGATAGGGGGTGATCCCAGTGCTAGTGGCAACAAAAATATAACGTTTGGGGGTTTCTTCTTTCAAAATCAAACGTCCAAATGGGCCCGAAACCTGCAGCGTATCCTCTGGTTTGAGGTTAAACAGATAGTCCGTACCAGGTCCCGACTCGACATGGCTTGCTGCAAATTCAATGGAATGATCGTTTGTTGGAGGATTAGCAATCGAATAAGAACGTTTTAGCATTTTCCCGGAATGCTCGAAGTGTATCGTAATAAATTGACCCGGAATGAAATCAAAGCTAGGCTGTTGAATATTGCTGATGAAAAATTGTTTCACAGAAGGCGTCAACATCTGCGTACTTAAAAGCTTAAACTGAAATAGGGTAATGGCCATGGTATATGATAAGCAATAATAATAAAGCTCCTAACTATAGGGGAAAATTTATACTTTGCAAGCGTTATTTAAAATCATGAGAGTCGCATATGGGTAATGATGATTTAGTCGCTATGTTGAGTAATCTAAGCCGCTCTTTGCCAGCTGTGCAAAACTTATTGGGCGGATTATCTTATTTGTTAGGGATTACCTTTATCATGTCAGCGCTTGGAAAGTTTAGACAAAATCAAGAAAAAGGAACGCAGGGAGGAGAGTCCTCAAAATCCTGGGTACCTTATGCTTATTTTCTTTCAGGTACAGCCATGTTGTATTTGCCTAGTATGTTGGGTGAATTGTCCAATACGTTATTTGGAGCAGGGACGAGTATTTTAGAATATTCGGGGTATAACCCCTATGATATTTATAACGCGATAGAGATCTTAATTGGAACCATCGGTATTGTTTGGTTTTTACGAGGCTGTGTGTTGCTGGCGCATTCTAGCAATCCAGATCAGGGTAAGTCGAGTCATGGATTAAAGGGCTTACTGTTTTTAATAGCGGGATTAGGGGCTATTAACTTTCACTCCACTGTGAATATGCTGAATTACGTATTGGAACAATTGTTTATTTTTTCAGGGATTCAGTCCTAGACTTTCTCGCTATTCTTCATCCTTCTCGCCACAAATTTTCAAGTGATTAGCTTTGGCAAAATCTAAAATAGACTGGTAAACTTGTGGGCTTGATTCTTTAAGTTTGGGATCGAGTATCACGCATTTATACCCTTCATGGTTGATGCTAGGTTGGAGTAATGGCGAGTAATGGATACGACTATTTTTGAAACTGGCTAATGTTCCACTCATGCGTTCGGCCCAATCACTGGGGCGAAATTCTTTGCCTTGAGTGGTTACACCTTCAATGACGATAGGTTTGTCTTTGGGATCAGCCATGCATGACTACATTTTAAATCGAAGTGGTCTAGTATAGCATTATTTCAAGGATCATCCCAGACTTATACACATGCGAGTACCGCCATGCATCATCCTGATGATTTAATTAAACTGTTTAATCGCTGTTTTATGGATAGGTATCAAACCCAATTAGCCTATGGCGTGGATGAGCCTCTTTATGAACCTGCGTATTCAGATAAGCTTTACCACACGATCTATTTTGCGCATGGGTTTTTTAGCTCAGCGTTACATGAATGTGCGCACTGGTTGCTTGCTGGCAAAGCGCGGCGGACATTGGCAGATTATGGCTATTGGTATATCCCCGATGGCCGAACCCCAGTGGAGCAAGCATTATTTCAGCAAGTGGAAGTGAAGCCCCAAGCATTGGAATGGCTGTTATCCAAGGCAACCGGGTATCCGTTTCAGTTAAGTTTTGACAATCTTAATAGCACACCAGCCGAACGTGACGCGTTCCAATCGGCAGTTACCCAGCAAATGTTGCGATATCAGCAAACCGGTTTGTCTGGACGCGCGCAGCAATTTCATCGGGTATTATTGGATTATTATCAAGGCCTTGGCCTTTGTGACCGTTAGGCAGGTTTGTTTTAAGGTTGAGGACGCCGATTCTTATCGTCAGATTGATTGCTTGTCGGCATTACTGCAAATAAGCCTGTTACGAACAAAGCAGCAGCGCCAGTCGCATACATAGCAGTCACGGTTATATCACTCACGGCAACGCTCAAAATAGTCGTCAATCCCAGCGAGGCTGCAACAGGCGGACAAGTTACTAAGGCTATCACAGCACATACTCCGCCGATGGCGAAGCAACTTTGGATGGCCAGCAGCCAAAAAGAAGAGGTGGGTTCCGAAGGCGTTTTTTTACCAAGTATGGGATTGTGACCCACTATTATAGGGGTTGTTGAACCAAAACATTGTTCATAACATACGGTAGTATCAAAATTATCAGAATTATCAAAAATTTGGTCATAATCTGCGCTACCATCAGAACAAGGCGTCTGTTGGACAGAGTCCCCGCTTCCTTGATTCGGGGTAGGAGAATCACAAGTCGTCGCAAATAAGCCTGTTGCGAACAAAGCAGCAGTGCCAGTCGCATACATAGCGGTCACGGTTATATCACTCACGGCAACGCCAAAAATAGTCGTCAATCCTAGCGAGGCTGCAACAGGCGGACAAGTTACTAAGGCTATCACAGCACATACTCCGCTGATGGCGAAGCAACTTTGGATGGCCAGCAGCCAAAAAGAAGAGGTGACTTCCAAAGTCGTGTTTGGGTTAAGTGGGGGAGTGCCATCGTTGGTTGTGTGATGTTGGACAGAATCCCTGCTTCTTTGATTCGGGGAAGGAGAATCATAAGTCGTCTGTGAAGATGGGTTTTTAGATTTGGGGGTTAAATACAGGAAAGGCTCCCTGCTTCCTGAACTCTT
>CANNJG010000053.1 GCA_947504795.1 Legionellaceae bacterium | reverse complement strand
ATCTAAATGAAAGGCAAAAGATTATCTTGAACTGTTTAGGAGACCGCTACTGGGGTGTTTATTCGTAAAATCAGGTGCGGAATCCGGGGTTCAACTGCTAATTGACCAATTTGCATGTATAGACGATCGCGTTCTTGCGTTAACGACTCCATATCTTTGTCATTTTTCCCCGAAAATAAATTTTTACTCTCGTCCAATAATTGTTTTTTCCAGCTGTTAATCTGTGTGGGATGCACCTCAAATTCAGTTGCCAATTCATTCGTCGTCTTATGACCTTTTAGTGCTTCAATAGCCACCTTTGCTTTGAATTCCGAACTGAACGTTTTTTTAGCCATTTTCAAACCCCTTGAGCCAATAGTTATATTTTACACTACTGTCTCATTTTTGGGGTCCACTACTGATGATTTCTTCAAAAGGGCATGATAGCATCGATAAAGTCAAATTGCCCTGAAAGGGATTTATTTTATAGTAAGGATGTTAACGAAGTGAGATTTTTTAGGCTTGGGGCTGCGGGTAGTATTTTATGACTGGCCTGAATTCTTATGCTCAAAACTTTGAAGATGTGATGCTATGGCGTGCCTTAGGTCGTATTAAAAATGGATTTTATATTGATATCGGGGCGCAAGATGCGCTTGTAGATTCAATCAGTCTAGCGTTTCACGAAAAAGGTTGGCGTGGCATTCATGTTGAGCCAATCTCTTATTATGCTGAGTTATTAAGGGTAGGTAGACCCGGTGATACCGTTATCCAGGCTGCTGTTGGTAATGGCTCTTCGCTATTAACTTTTTTTGCAATTCCCAATACTGGGCTTTCAACAGCCGATCCCACTATAGCTCAACAACATCGAGATAATGGCTTTGATGTCCAAGAGATTACTGTACCATGCATCACGCTGTCTGAAATTTTTGCATTATGCGCTGAATCAGAAATACATTGGCTTAAAATAGATGTCGAAGGATTTGAGAAGCAAGTGCTGTCTAGTTGGGTGGAGTCATCCAAACGCCCATGGATTGTAGTGGTTGAAAGTACAGCTCCCGGAAGCCAGATCGAATCACAGTGTAGCTGGAGTGCGATACTTGAGACGTTTAACTATAGCGAAGTCTACTTTGACGGACTAAATCGCTATTATGTTTCAGAGGCTCATTCTGAACTAAAAAAAGCATTCAACACTCCCCCCAATGTTTTTGATGCTTTTACCTTAAATGGAACTGCAAGCAACCGCATTCATCATCTCATTTTTGCTCGCCATCAGCAGCAAATAAATGAGCTTATAGCCCAAAATGAAGAGCAACTATCAATCGCAATTGAGAAAATTAAAGAGCTCAGCCAGCAGCTTTCCAGCAAGCAACAAGAATTGCATGCTGTTGAAATAAATTGGCTGCAGAAAGAAAAGGTATTCAATGAAGAAAAGTCTACACTGGAGAGCCAAATGTTAGCACTTCAACACTCTCAACAGCTCAAATTACAACGTCACCATACCGAGCACAACCTTTTAACGGAGGCTTATTCTACACAAGAAGCCAAACTTAAGGCTGCGATTCAATCGAGCATCGAACTCCGCCAAGCATTAAACGAGACTCAACAAAAATTATTAACAACCTATGAGTCGTTTAGTTGGCGTATAACCACACCACTCCGCGCGCTGATAAATTTTATCTCTCAAGCCGCATCGTTAAAAAATATCATGCCTACAACTTGCCAGAAGGAACACCTGTCAAGAAAATTACCTGTATCCAAGGAGTTATCTATGAGTTCATCCTTCCTCAATCAGCCCACAACTGCATTTACACTAAATGAACTAATGGCTCTACAGGACCAACATTTTATTCATGGCGCCTACCATACACTTTTTGGTCGGTCACCTGATCCAGATGGATTAAATGAATACCTTAAGCAGTTGCGTGCTGGGATTGCAAAAATAGAGATACTTGCGCAATTATCAAACTCGTTAGAATATAGAACACAAGGTATACATTTACCTCATTTGAAAAGCGCCGTTAAGCGCTATAAGAAAACAAAGTGGCCCTTAGTGGGTTGGTTATTTGATGATTTTAAAAAGAACATTGAACAAGCGCTCAACTTAATAAAAAATCAACCTCATGCACTTAATGATGCGAGTAACCGTCATTTTACTCTATTAGAAGGTTTTATACATCATCCTCGAGTTTGCGCTGATCAATACTATAATGCAATTGAGAGAGCCTACCGAGCAGGTAACTCACATCTTCACAGCTTGGCTCAGCGGCTAGCGGAAGTTGAACCAAAGATGGATGATCCCATTGCTTTGAAAATTTTAGCTAGTGCACTCGCCCGCTCTATTCCGCCCAAACTTTCTCAACGCCAATTACTAATCGATATATCAGAAATATCTGCGCACAAAAGTACTACTGGCCGACAAAAAGCGATGCAAAATATTTTGCACAAATTACTCATAGATCCCCCCATAGGGCTGCGAGTAGAGCCAGTTTACGAAATACCAGGACAAGGATACCGATATGCCCGCAATTTCACCTTAAATTTCCTAGGGTATTCAGATAGTTTTTTGAACGATGAGGTTGTGGAATTTAACATTGGTGACTTGTTTTTAGGGCTGGATTTACAACCTGATAGAATCCAAAACCAAGCGTTATTTTATAAAGAATTACGTAACCACGGCATACAAGTGCACTTTTTTGTGCGGGACTTGCTGAATAATATAGGCTACTTTTATTTGGGAGAAGAGCTATGGGAACAAACTCAATTACAAAGCAATAAACTATTCAAATGGCGGGTCGAAGGTCCTTTCGACAGTAGTTACAGTTTGGCATTACTTAATCGTGAAACTGCACGAGCTCTTGATAAATTAGGCCATTTTGTTGTCCTGCATTCGACTGAAGGTCCAGGGGATTTTCCTGCTAACACAGAGTTCCTTGCGACGAATCCTGATATTGCAGCAATGCATACTCGCGTTGCGGACTTCCCGCATAACAGCGTAGATGTAGTCAGCAGAAATCTCTATCCCCCGCGAGTTGCCGATATGCAAAGCCCAATCAACATGCTCCATCATTATGCATGGGAAGAATCTGGTTTTCCTCAGAACTGGGTAGCAGACTTTAATAGCAATTTGAAAGGCATGACTTGTCTATCCAATCATGTAAAAAAAATACTTATTGATAATGGTGTTTCCATACCAATGCTTACATCCGGATGTGGTGTTGATCACTGGGAACGGATCACTCCTAAAGAAGATTACATAGTAAATGCGAAAGCGTTTCGTTTTTTGCATGTCTCCTCGTGTTTTCCTCGTAAAGGTGCTGATTTATTGCTGGATGCCTATGGTTTAGCATTTACTTCAAATGATGAGGTAACGTTAATTATCAAAACATTTGAAAATCCGCATAATGAGATTCAGCAATGGCTTTCTGAAAGAAAAGCACAAAATCCACAATTCCCAAATGTGCTGGTTATTACTGCTGATATAAGTGATTCTGAGTTAAAAGCACTATATCAACAATGCCATGTCTTAGTTGCACCCAGTAAGGCTGAGGGCTTTGGGTTGCCTATGGCAGAAGCGATGCTTAGCGGGTTGCCTGTCATTACAACAGCTTGGGGAGGGCAACTTGATTTTTGTGATGACGAAAATTCTTGGTTGATTGATTATGAATTTGAACGTGCTCAAACGCATTTTGGCTTATTTACTTCGGCCTGGGCAAAGGCTAACGTAGATGAGTTGGCCAAGGCGCTAATTCAAGCCCATTCATTACCTTTACCCATATTGCGAGAAAAAGCTGAGATTGGTCGCAGAAAGCTTTTAGAACATTTTAAGTGGGTTGATGTAGTCAGCCGAGCAACTAATGCCGTAGAATTATGGCAATCTACTCCAGATGTAGAACACGAGGTGAATATTGGCTGGATAACTACTTGGAATACTAAGTGTGGAATCGCTGCATATTGCGATAATATCATTTCAAATATGGGTTTAAATGTCACGATTCTCGCGCCGCGCCAAGATGGCTTATTAGAGCCCGATAGGGATAATTGTGAGCGTTGCTGGGATATTGGAAAAAAAAGAACTAACAATCTGCAAGAAGCTGCTCAAGTTATACTAACGAAAAAATTAAATATCCTTATTATTCAATTCAACTATGGCTTTTTTAATCATAAAGAATTGCAAGATTTTATTGAATTGCAGTTGAACTATGGGTTAGTCGTAATTTTCGTGCCCCACTCCACCCAAGATCCCTATGAAGAAGAAAATTTTAGGCTACATGAATTACAACCGGCACTTAGTCGCTGTCATAAAATCTTGGTACATGCGGTATCCGATCTTAATCGTTTGAAGTCAATAGGGTTAACAGCGAATGTTGCGTTATTTCCCTTAGGCTATGTTGGTTTTTCAGAAATAATTGCTACTGATATTTCTGTTAAAAGTTCACCTTTGATCGTATCCTATGGGTATTGCCTTCCTCCTAAGGGACTAATCGAGTTAGTTGAGGCGGTCGGAATAATTAAATCTAGAGGGTTGTCTCTACGACTAAGGCTGGTGAACGCTGAATACCCCATCCCCGTTTCCACTAACTTAATTAATGACCTAAAAAACCTCATAAAAAAACTCGAACTTGATGATTCTGTTGAGTTGTGTACGGATTACTTAACGGATAAAGAAAGCCTATCGTTATTAAGAGATGCAAGTTTAATTGTTTTTCCTTATCAATACACAGGCGAGTCAGCAAGTGCTGCTGTTAGATATGGGCTCGCTGTAAATCGCCCGATTGCTGTAACACCTCTACGTATTTTTGATGATCTTGGTGATGCTGTATATCGTTTTGCAGGAACGAGTCCTAATGATATTGCAGAAGGTATTGTCGATTCTTTACATCAAATAAACTCAAATTCGGAAAAAGCAAAGCATATAAAAAACAAGGCTTCCAATTGGCTGGAGCAACATAACTACGAAGCAGTTGGAAAGCGTATTGCTAATATTTGTTACGCACTTCTGCAAAACCAAGAGCATAGAAAAGATGCTACAACAAAAATCACACAGACAGTGCAATAAATAATGACTGCAAGTGCTAGAAAGACGATAAAAATACAAGAATTGATGCAAGCTAGTGGTGTAACATTTGGGACCAGTGGTACTCGAGGCTTGGTTGAGCACATGACTGATGAGCTTTGTGGTGCCTATGTCACCGCTTTTTTAGCCGTAATGGCTCGCACTTTTCGATTCGATCGGGTTGCATTAGCCATAGATTTTCGCCCAAGTAGCCCAAGTATTGCTTCTGCTTGCGCCAAAGCTATTCGTGCTGCTGGACTGCGTGTGGATTATTGTGGAGCACTGCCCACCCCCGCTTTGGCCTTGCACGCGCAACACGAACAGATTCCAGCCGTGATGATAACGGGTAGTCATATTCCTTTTGATCGGAATGGTATCAAGTTCTATCGACCTGATGGTGAAATAACCAAGGCCGATGAGTTAGCCATTGTCGCCTCGGAGGTTTGTATAACAAACGACTGTAACTCAGATCCATTGCAGATGATCAATAAACAGGCTTTAACTGCTTATAAGCAGCGCTATATTGATTTTTTTCCTTCAAGGATATTGTCTGGTTTGTTTTTAGGTTTATATGAGCATTCTAGTGTGGCTCGTGATCCGTTGCGCCAAATACTTGAATCGCTTGGCGCCAAGGTAGTGAGTTTAGGGCGCACGGATGTGTTTGTGCCTATCGATACAGAGGCAGTATCAGCCGAAGATAGTGAACGCGGTCGTGAGTGGTCAGCACAATATGGTTTTGATGCGTCCATGGGTCTGCAGGAACCACGCCATCAAAAAACCATGGTCCGGGTGATGTCTTCGCTGCTATCCGTCCGTTGGCGCTGCCGGACTGATAATCCCAGACAAGGCGCTTGTATAGAATCCTCTCTGTTGTTTGTTGATAAAATTTGGCTAACCTGAAAAGACTGCTATGTCTAAAGCGCTGTGGGATAGTCAGACGAATGGTATGAACGTATAGTAGAATGATTGACACGCGATTTTTATTTTCAAAGGACTGAATTATGACTAAAAAAATACCCCTTACGACCACTGCTGGTAATCCAATCGCTGATAATCAAAACTCATTAACCGCAGGCCCAAGAGGTCCTTTATTGATGCAGGATTATCAGCTTATAGAAAAATTGGCGCATCAAAATCGCGAGCGAATCCCCGAGCGTATTGTTCACGCCAAAGGATGGGGAGCTTACGGCGAATTCACCGTAACGCATGATGTTACAGCCTATACCAAAGCGGATATATTTTCTTCTGTAGGGAAGAAAACTGAGTTGATTGCTCGATTTTCTACCGTGGCGGGTGAATCCGGTGCTGCCGATGCTGAACGCGATGTGCGTGGATTTTCGGTTAAGTTTTATACACAACAAGGCAATTGGGATCTTGTGGGCAATAATACACCGGTCTTTTTTGTGCGCGATCCTTATAAATTTACAGATTTTATTCATACCCAAAAACGTCACGCCAAAACGAATATGCGCTCTCCGACAGCGATGTGGGATTTTTGGTCGTTATCGCCCGAAAGTTTGCATCAAGTTACCATATTATTTTCTGATAGAGGATTGCCTCAATCCGTGCGCTTTATGAATGGCTATGGGTCGCATACGTTTAGTTTAATCAATGCGGATAACCAGCGTGTTTGGGTGAAGTTCCATTTTAAAACTTTGCAAGGCCACAAGCATTGGACCAATGCTGAAGCAGCAGAGGTAATAGGTCGCACGCGGGAGTCAACCCAGGAAGACTTATTTCAGGCGATTGCGAGTCAGGAATATCCGCAGTGGCGGGTGTGTATCCAAGTGATGACCGATGCACAGGCCAAAAACTTTGAGCATAATCCATTTGATTTAACCAAAGTTTGGCCACACGCAGCGTTTCCTTTAATCGATGTTGGCATCATGGAGCTAAACCGGAATCCGGACAATTATTTTGCTGAGATTGAACAATTGGCGTTTTCTCCTTCAAATATGGTTACTGGTATTGGGTTTTCACCCGATAAGATGTTGCAAGCGCGCTTATTTGCCTATGCGGATGCGCATCGCTATCGGATTGGCACCCACTATGAGGCATTGCCTGTGAATGCACCGCGTTGCCCAGTCCATCATTATCATAAAGACGGAGCAATGCGTTTCTACGATAATAATACGCATTATAGTGATGCCTATTACGAACCGAATAGCTTTTCTGGCCCGGTTGAAACATCCCGTTACGCTGAACCGCCGCTGCCTATAGAAGGAGAAGCAGATCGCTATGATAGGTATCACAATAACGATGAGTTTAGCCAAGTTGCAGAATTGTTTAAGCTATTTGACTCAGAACAGAAAGAACGGTTATTCACAAATATTGCGGAGAGTATGGTGGGAGTGCCTGCGTTTATCTTAGAGAGACAAATTCAGTTGTTTTCTCAGGTGGATAAAGCCTATGGTGAAGGTGTTAAGCGAGCGCTGGTGCTTTTTTAAGATAACTAGGCTAAACACGTCATTGCATGCTGCGCGCAATGACGTGTTTAGAGTCTGGTTAATACGCCAAAAGAACTTGTAATTCTGAGGCATGCTGCGTGACAAATCGTTCTCCGAACCCATGAACGGCTGCAAGTTCTTTGAGTGATTTAAAATGACCATGTTGCTCGCGATACTGCACAATTGCTTCTGCGCGTTTTGTCCCAATACCTTTGATTAGGTGGGTTAATTCGCTAGCGGTTGCGATGTTGATATTTATTTTTGGTGTGGGTTTCAAGATGGCCACCGGTGGTGCATTGGGGGGTAGTGCCGAGACCGTTGCGCTGATGAGCATGCACGATAATATAGTCATTGATGAAATCAATTTCATAGCTTTTCTCCTTGTTGATTGGACTTTACTTTCCTTCACTGAATCTTCAGTGCGCAACGAGTGTTACAGATAATTTCACAATATTCAAGCCCTAGATATCGTTTTTCAACCCAATATCAGTTAGAATCACCAAAAATCCAAATAAGGTTGTCACACACATGTTCAGAAAACTCAGAGGTGCTTTCTCTAATGATTTATCCATTGATTTAGGAACAGCAAATACGCTTATTTACGTGCGCGACAAGGGTATTGTTCTGAATGAACCCTCCGTTGTAGCGTTACGAAACGAATCAGGGCAAAAACGCGTTGCGGCAGTGGGTATCGAGGCCAAGCGGATGCTTGGACGAACTCCCGGCAATATTAGTGCGATACGACCCATGAAAGATGGCGTGATCGCTGACTTTTTTGTGACTGAGAAAATGTTACAGCATTTCATTCATAAAGTGCATGAAAATCGATTTTTACGACCTAGTCCGCGGGTATTAGTCTGTGTGCCGTGCGGGTCAACACAAGTGGAACGTCGAGCGATTCGCGAGTCTGCCATGGGTGCTGGCGCGCGTGAAGTGTTTTTGATTGAAGAGCCCATGGCTGCTGCCCTTGGATCAGGTATGCCGGTTGAAGAAGCGAGTGGCTCTATGGTTGTCGATATCGGTGGGGGTACCACAGAAGTCGCTATCATTTCTTTGAGTGGGATTGTTTATCATCAATCAGTGCGGATTGGTGGTGATAAATTTGATGACGCGATCGTGTCTTATGTGCGAAGAAATTATGGCACATTGATTGGTGAAACGACTGCTGAGCGGATTAAACATGAAATTGGATATGCTTATCCGAGCCGCGATTTGTTTGAAATCGAGGTGCGCGGGCGTAATCTTGCTGAAGGGATACCGCGTAGTTTCACCCTGAATAGCGCTGAAATTTTAGAAGCCCTTCAAGAGCCTTTATCCGGTATCGTAGGCGCTGTGCGTGCGGCACTTGAACTTGCTCCGCCTGAATTGGCTGCTGATATTGCTGAGCGTGGCATGGTGCTAACCGGAGGCGGCGCGTTATTAAAAAATATGGATACGTTGCTGATGGAAGAAACTGGATTACCTGTATTGGTTGCCGAAGATCCACTTACGTGCGTAGCAAGAGGTGGTGGCAAGGCGCTTGAAACGATGGATCTGCGGGGCGGTGATTTCCTATCAACGGAATAGGACGGGTAGGCATGATCACTCGCTCTAAACACAGTCGTTTATTTGCTAAACAAAAACATGCTTCTTGGTGGTTTATACTATCACTGTTGTTGTCATTTGCATCTATGTTGGCTGATTATCATGATCATAGTATGCGGTCTGTTCGACGGGCAATGTCTGCGTTGATAGCGCCTCTACAATTTGCCGTGGATTATCCAGGCCGTATGATTGGTTGGAGCCATTCTCTCATGAGCTCCAAAAAAATGTTGATCAACGAGAATATGCAACTACGCTATCAACAAACTGTATTAGAATCCCAATTGCAGAAATTTTTAGCATTACGCAATGAAAATGTTGAGTTGAAAGGATTATTATCCGCCTCTTCTTCTGATAAATATCATACCATGGCTGCGCAAATTCTAGCAGTGGATACCTCAAATGTGCGCCAAGTTGTGATCATTTCAAAAGGGTCGCGCGAGGGCGTAGCGCTTGGGCAAGCGGTGGTGGATGCAAAAGGGGTAATGGGGCAGGTGATTGACGTAGGCGTTTTGACGAGCACGGTGTTACTGATTTCAGATGCAAAATGTGCGGTACCTGTATTGAACCAGCGCACAGGCGAACGTGCAATTTTGGTGGGCACTAATAATATTGGCCGTTTATCTCTGGTAAATTTACCCACCACTTCAATGGTTGCTGCCGGCGATCTATTAGTGACGTCAGGGTTAGGTGGACATTATCCTGAGGGTTATCCTGTGGGATTTGTTGACAGTGTGCAACCCATAGCGGGGGATGATTTTATACGAATTATGGTGAGTCCGTTTGCATGGTTAAGCCGCAGTCGTTTAGTTTTGTTGATTTCACCTGAAGAACAACACAGTGAGATGAGCATGCAAATTCAAGAGCGTCTGCAGGTACTAGAGGAAATTAATTGATGGATGTGCCATGGCGACTCTTCTGTGCCGCGATCTTAGCGTTGGTTTTATCCATTATACCTTTGCCTGCCTATCTGTATGGGATAAGACCTGCTTGGATTTTGTTATTCGTCCTCTATGTTCAAGCATATGTCCCGGCTTATTTTAACGTAGTAGGGATGGTGTTTTTGGGTATATGTTTAGATGTTTTACATGTAACCCCTATCGGTGAATATCCTTTTGCTTTGATTATTATGACTTGGTCACTCACGGGCCTGATGCAACGCTTTGTGTTTTATTCAACGTTTCAGCAATTATTGATAGTAGGGTTAGCCTGTGCGGGATATCAGACGATTTTATATGTAGCCAATGCGTCTTTCGGTTACCCTGGGTTGCTGGCTCCAATCGCTGGAATTGCACTATTGACCATGTTATGCTGGCCTATTCTGCTTAAAATATTGTTAGTGCAAGGCGAGTCACGTCGGCACCCTTCGCGTTCGTTATAAAGAGGATTTACGCAAAACCCCGAGATCGGCGTTTTGCGTAAATCCTCATAAATTTAAGAAAGGAGTGATT
>CANNJG010000052.1 GCA_947504795.1 Legionellaceae bacterium | reverse complement strand
CGCCATCTTTTTGTTGGATCAGACCGTAGTGTCGCAATTGCCTTAAATCAGAAAGCATTTTACGATGCAGCGTTAACTGTTTCTTTAAACCCAATAAGGTAAAATAGCTGGCAGATATTTGACCAATAATAGTTAAGCGAGTTGCGTGAGCAAGCTCTATTCGTTTTGCTAAATCTAATTTGCTAATCTCAATTTGTTTTATCTGTGATAAGAGATTCAACGCGTAGGTTGGAATAAACCCCGCGGTGTATCCATCATAAACCCAATCATGTTGACCGTAGGTATCATAGAGGGAAGCACCGTTACTGGGTTTAAAATTTAAAGAATTTAGTCGTCCGGTAAATCCACTGGCGCCAATACCTAAACTGGGTAGCCATTGAAGTCGGGCTTGTTGTAAAGCCGCTTTGGCTAGTAAAATATTGCCAAAAGCCACATGAAGATCATTATTCTTGATAAGTGCTTTTTTGATAAGTGCATTTAACTGAGGATCGTTGAAATGTTCCCACCATGCCATTTCGGATAATTTAAGATGGGATATTTGAGTTTTGGGATCGGTGGAATGCCATTTGGATTCGGGATGGACGTTGGGTTGGATGTACTTAGGCCAAATCGAGCTACAGTGTGTGTTACATAACACGAGTGCAAGAAAACCAAGACTTTTAAGCTTTTTAGCAATATCTGCCAATTCCATAGCTGCCCTTTTTTGTCGTTTATTCCTTCCTTAATCTATGATACTACTATTTTTATTTATTCAAATACCACAATTATTCGTGAAAATAATATTTTTTTAAAAGAGCAATTAACGTGCGCGGTGCGAAGGCGGTTCGGTGCTATGATAGGTGTTTAGATGCCTTGCTAGAGTGGTCACACAGGATTATAATAGTTCATTAGTCTCTAACGATACTGGGATGGTGCATGATGCAACGAGCGAAATATCGTAATATTCAAAATGGAATGTTGTTTTTAACGATTTTTGTATTGATGTTTTCTTTCTACATTGAATATATTCATCAATTACAGCCCTGCCCTTTGTGTGTGATGCAGCGATTGTGTGTTTTGTTATTGGGCTTTTTTTGCATGGTAGCATTGGTCTTGTCTTCTTTGCATCGAGCTAAAATAATTACGCTTATCCAGTGTGTATTGGCGATTGCGGGAATGTATTTTGCGGGGCGACAGGTATGGTTGCAGTCATTACCTATTGCGGATCAAGCTGCGCAATGCATTCCTGGCATGAATGCATTACTCCATTATTTTTCTTGGTTTGTGGTTGCAAAATCGTTTGTTTTGGGGAGTGGAGATTGCGCGCGTATTGATTGGCGTTGGTTAGGAATCTCTATTCCAGTATGGTCAATGATGTATTACAGCATTGTATTGGTGATTAGTGGCTACTTGTACGTCACTATTGTCAAAACGTTGCGAGTCACTTCTAAATTTAAAAAGTGATGTATTGACATCCCTGGCCTAATAAAAAAGGGGTGTTTGTGTCCGCTAGTGCTTCTGTTCATAATGATTTCTCTTCTCAACCCCTGCATCGCCATGCCAAAACGGCGGCGCGAGTGATGCAGGTGTCGACACCACATGGTACCTTTCTCACGCCTACGTTTATGCCAGTGGGCACCCGAGCCGGGGTGAACAATATGACCCCCACTGAATTAATTGCATCGGGGAGTCAGATTATTTTGGGTGGCAATACCTATCACATGTTATGTGCTCCGGGCATGGCTATTATCGAACAAGCGGGTGGCATGCATCCCTTTATGGGGTGGCATGGCCCTATGTTGACAGATAGTGGTGGTTTTCAAGTGTTTAGCTTGTCAAAAAACATATGCACGATTGACGATGAAGGGGCTCACTTTACCTTGCCCGATTCGCAAAGACTGATTCATATGACGCCCACCATGTCTTTGGAAACTCAAAAAATCATCGGTGCCGATATTATTATGGCATTTGATCAATGTACCCCTGATGCTGCGTCTCATGCAGAAGCCGAGCACATTATGCGACGCACCCATCGTTGGTTGTTAGAGTCCATTGATTATCATAAGCGCTACCCCACTTCTCGCTATGGTACAAAACAAGCACTTTTTGGGATTATTCAAGGCGGGGTTTATTCTGATTTACGAAGGGAGTCCGCAAGGTTTGTTGCCAACCAAGCGTTAGATGGTATTGCTATTGGTGGTGAAACGATTGGGTTTGATATGGCGGCCACTGTTGAGGTGATCCAGTGGTTACGACCTGAGTTACCGGATGAACAATTACGTTACACCATGGGGGTAGGGATGTTTCCCCAAGATTTATTGGATGTGGTGGCGCAAGGGATAGATATGTTTGATTGTGTGGCGCCCACGCGCAACGCGCGTCATGGCGCTTTGTATTGTGGGCAACTCGTTAAGGATGGGGCATGGTTACGTTTTGATTCCGAGCACGAGCGCGGACGGATTCAAATCAAAAAAAACTGTTTTTCAACCGATTTATTACCCATTATGCCAGGGTGTGAGTGCTCGACGTGTCAACAGTATTCCCGCGCGTATTTGCATCAACTATTCAAACAGAAGTACAATGTGTTCGCTGCACTTGCGAGCATTCACAATATCCATGTTTTACAAACAATTTGTGGTAAAATGCGCGATCTTATAATTGAGGAGTCATCATGATTTTGATTAAAACGTCTCAAGGCGATATTTCGATTGTTTTAGATGAGGAAAATACGCCTAAAACTGCTGCTAACTTTTTAGAGTATGTGCGTTCTGGATTTTATAAAGACACTATTTTTCATCGAGTCATCAATAGTTTTATGATTCAAGGGGGCGGTTTGACTGCGAGTATGGATAACAAACCTGCACCGAATAAAGTGGTGAATGAAGCGAAAGCGGGAAAACTCAATAAACGCGGCACGATTGCTATGGCGAGAACATCCGATCCTCACTCAGCATCTGCGCAATTTTTCATCAATCTAGTCGATAACACTTTTTTAAATTTTAGCAGTGAAACACCCCAGGGCTTTGGGTATTGCGTATTTGGAGAAGTGGTAGAGGGCATGGACGTTGTGGATGCTATTGCAAAGGTTAAAACCGAGCAAAATGCTGGGCATGGGGATGTGCCACAGCAAACGATCGTGATCCACGATATTATTGAAGTGTGATGCTGACTCAATTGCATGCGTCACACGCACTAGAAGCATTCCGTTTAGGCCAGGTTTTAGCGTATCCAACCGAAGCCGTGTATGGTCTAGGGTGTGATCCTTTTAATCAGCAAGCAGTTGCAAGAATTTTGAGTTTAAAAGGCCGAAAAGTCTCGAAAGGACTTATTGTTTTGATCGCAGAATGGCCACAACTCTTTGCTTTGGTTGGGGATTTTCCTCTGAGAAAATTGGAGAGTGTGACGGAGACTTGGCCTGGGCCAACGACTTGGATTTTTCCAAAGTCGGCTAGCATTCCACCTTGGTTATGTGGGGATAATAACAACATTGCGATTCGTATGACGGCGCATCCTGTGGCGCGGCAACTCTGCGAAATAGGGCCTGTTGTATCCACATCTGCGAATCCACAGGGGCAAGAACCGGCACGCTCGTTATCAGCATTAGAGCAATTATTTCCTGAAGGGTTAGATGGTGTCGTGGTGGGTGAGTTAGGTAAGGAATCCCAACCTTCGGCCATCTATGACGTATTAACTGGTAAACGCCTCCGTTGAGATAGGGCATGAGAAAAAAACGATTTGTATTATCTATTTTTAGTTTAGTGATGATAACTGTAGGGTCGGTGGATAGTTTGCGTAATCTTCCTGCAACTGCATTATTTGGTAGTCATTTGATTGTTTTATTTATATTGGCCGCGCTGTTTTTTTTGGTACCCACTGCGTTGGCGTCTGCTGAATTAGCTTCGGGATGGCCGAAACAGGGCGGAGTTTATGTCTGGGTCAAAGAGGCGTTTGGGCAACGCATAGGTTTTTTTGCAATATGGCTGCAATGGATCGAAAACGTCATATGGTATCCGACCATTTTAGCGTTTGTTGCGGGCACGATTGGGTATTTAATTCATCCAACCCTTGCTGCAAACCCTTATTTTTTGTGGGCCGTCATTGTGGCCTGTTTCTGGGGGGGTACTTGGGTGAATTTACGCGGCATTCAATCATCGGCACTGTTTGCTAATATTTGTACCATTTCTGGATTGCTCATCCCGATGGCGATGATTATTGCGTTTGGCGGTGCTTGGATAATGGGGGATAATCCAGTGCAGATTCGATTTGATTGGGCGAACATTATCCCAGATTGGGGTTTGAACGGGATGTGGGTATCCTTGACTGCAATTATGCTGTCTTTTTGCGGGATTGAAATTGCGACCGTTCATGCGGATGAAGTTGATAATCCTCAACATGCTTTCCCGCGAGCGTTGTCTTATTCGGTGGTGATTATTGTGTTGACGTTATTGCTGGGTTCGTTAGCAATAGCCGTGGTCCTTCCAAAAAGCGAAATTAGTTTAGTTGCGGGGATTATGCAATCTTTTGATGCGTTTTTTAAACATTATCATACGCCATGGTTAATGCCCTTGGTAGCCATCATGTTGGTTTTAGGCGGGCTAGGGGGGGTCAATAATTGGATTATTGCACCCACAGCCGGGTTAATGGTGGCGGGGAAAGATCATAATTTACCTGCATTTTTTCTTAAAAAAAATAAACAAGGCGCGCCGGTGACATTGTTAGTGACGCAAGCTTTGATTGTCACGGTGTTGTCCTTTTTATTTATTTTTATGCCAAGTGTGAATGGTTCCTACTGGTATTTGACCGCATTGGCGGCGCAGTTATACATGGTTATGTACGGGCTCATGCTCTTAGCGGCCATCGTGTTACGATGTCGTCACCCCAAACATTCCGCCTCATTTCGTATTCCTGGAGGGATTGGCGGCGTCATAGGGATCTGTGGTGCAGGGATAGTAGGAGTTGCCGTGACATTTGTTGTGAGTTTTATGCCACCGAATGATATTGATGTGGGTAATATTTCTCATTATGTGATGGCGTTAGGGACGGGGTTAATGTTGATGTGTGCCCCGCCTTTTTTGAGTTATGCGTGGATGAATCGACGTGGACGCATGGGTTGATTGGTTAGCGCGATTAGAGAGCCGTTTACCAGAGCTTGAGCGCCAATTGGCTAAGTTTGAGTATTTTCCGACGCATGGATTACCGAAAGGATTATTTCAGAATGCAACGTCCTTTGATGCTTGTATTGCGAGCATTCGCCGTGATATCGAGGTAATACAACAAGCGCCTGGGGCTAGTGTTGTTGACTATGTAGTGAAACACATTCATCAAAAAATTGCGGTATTAGTTCACCTGTGCCGCGTTCGTGGATCTAAGATGAAATCCTCCGCTTCGCAAGCGTCGTTACTCACAACCATGAGTACGCGTGAGCAGTGGTTATCCGAACTCAATGCCACGCAAACTAGGCTGTTACTTCAAAAATCTGCACTTGTAGCAAGAATCGCCGCGCTCGATGTATCCAATGATACCCAGATAGCCTTGGCGCTTCGTGCTGAGTTGGGTGAGCTTGAACGAGAACTTAATGGATTGTGTGAACGTCATCCAAAGTAATCTCCCTATCTTGAATTAATTCATATATATTCTATATTTAAACTAATGGGGCAATTAGAGGGACTTCATGGCCGCCGATATGCGAAAAATAGAGTCACTCCCTGTTCTATCAGTTTCATTAAACTCAACATTCGCTCAAATATTAAATCGTGATTTTTCAATGCATGCCAATAGGCGAATTGAAGACATTAACGCTCTAATTAGTCTATGCAATCGCTTACCGATAACATCACAAGATAAACTTGTAAAATTATACGAAATTAATGATTTACGTAAAAAGTTAGAAGATGAATATCCTCAAGATATCATCATCCCGGCATTTACAAATGAAATTGAGAATAAATTATTCGAGGACCTTAAGAAACAATTCGCTGAGTTCAACATTTCGATGCATGAACAGTCATTAGCCGAAAATCATCCCTTGCATCCACGATCCGTATTAGCCCCCATCAATCCTTTTGCTAGGATGCTTGCAAACATGGATCCTGAGGATGGCAGAAGGATGCTTGCTATTCTTTCTGATGGATCCTCTTATGATAATGTGAAATTTTTAGAATTATTTAAAACGTCAAATCCAGAGTACAATCAAATAATTAATGCCCACGAAAACAAGTACCTGGGTGGGGGTAATTCTAAAAATTATGCCTTGACATCACGTATCACGCCAAACCCCTATGCATTTGCCGTGCGAGTGGATAATCGCTTAGGAGGGGCTCGCGAGATGGATACGTATCTCCGTAACAGCTCCCTTGCAGAGATAGTAACGCCCATCGAAGCAGTGCGCTCATTGACATTTGATGGGATAACGAATACGCTTCTCATTACCTCTGTCTGTCCTGGAGGTACGCCGGAAGCACATTCCAAAAGATCCGCAAACACTAAAGATAGGCTAAAGGGCGCATTGGACATATATAGCCAGATGGGTTCGATATTATCCAAAATCAACAAGGAAAATATTCTATTTCCCGATGCAAAAAATTCGAATTGGTTACTGGACTCCCAAGGAAAACTCGTTCTTTCTGATACCAAAGCGTTGGTTTTTTCAGACAAGGGATTTTTTGATTTTAGCAGTACGTATCAAAAAAATAAGTGGATTTATGGCTCTTCACCGCATCTCGTTATCACGCCACACTATAGTCCACCTGAAATCAATAAAGAACGATTTAATGTTGATCAAATGCATAGTTTTATACTCGGAAAAAATCTATATCAATATTTAACGCAATGCAATACGCAATATTTAGATAAAAAACAGGATGCATCAAGTCTTAATTTTGACTCGTTTATCTTTAAGACAGGAGTGGGCCCGGAGCTCAAAAAATTAATTGCGATGATGATTGTCAGTGACCCACAACAACGAATCGCCGTTGCAGATGCGGTTAAACAATTAAAGACGTTAGCCACGAATTTGGCACCTGTCCCTGTCATGAATAAGGAATCCGTTGTTGATACTAGAAAAGCCAATTGCAAAAAAACTTTACTTGGGATACAAAGTCACCCTAACGATAATGAAATGCAGGCGTTCTTAACAAAGATGAATGACGCCATAGACAGAGCGAATTCACACGATTTGGTGAGACTAGAGAAAATAATTGATAGGGTTAAAAAACAACAACCGATAACAACTAAATTCGTGGAAGCTACCAAAGTGCTCATAGGCAATTCTAATTGGAAATGGGGTGGCAACAAAAAGGCTGCCGCTATTGAGAAGGCTGTATACAACATTCCTGTGATGGAACGAGTCAACATGCTGACCGACAATACATCATCCGAAAAAATTCAAAATTTACACTCGGCTTTAGGAACTTGGCGAACTATTCTTGGCAATTTTGCGCCCCGCTCACTGTTATCGAATACTATTTTTAAAAAATATAAAGACAGATATGAGGCAATAAAAAAAGATGAGGACAAGCCGAATATAGAAAAAGTCGATCCCCGCTCTCCATCTATTTAGCATAAGTAAATTTAACGAGGCCACTCATGAATATGACATTTGAACAATTGATTCAAGAATTACAAATTGATTTGCTTAACGACACCATGCGATTAAATGCTTTGAAAGCGTGGTGTAATGAACATCTCTCACGTGACATTCATTACACAGGAGAGGCATCCTATTCACGTTACGTCGAGCTGGCTCAGGCGTTTTTGGATCAGTTTATACCGTCTGCGCAACTTAATCCAACGGAGATAAAGGCAGAGTTGGATAATTTGACGCCTATTCAATATGCTGCTTATCGAGGTTTTGATCGCTTTATTGAATCGTCGACGCCTATTTCAGAACATCAGTTAAATCAAGGTAATGCATCAGATATGACGCCATTGCATTTAGCAGCACAGGGTGGGCATGTTCATACCGTGGCAGTGTTGTTGGCTAAAGGTGCGGATCTCACCAAAAAAAATAAATTTGCGGAGTTACCCATCCATGCCGCATTGGCCATCCCTTTATCGCATTCAGAGCAATTAAAAACAAATAAAGACAGTATTTTCAGAAAATTATGGCAAAGTAACCCGAGTACACTGGCCTATAAAAATTATGAAGGGGATACGGTTCTGCATAGCTTGGCTTGTCATGGCTATGATCAGCTCATTCGTGATGTCCTCGATTCCTATCCGGAGGGCGCTTTCATCTTTAACAATTACGGTCATTACCCCATCCACGCTGCTATTTTAAACAACCAAATAAACTGTGTAAAATCCTTGTTGTCTATTCCTAATGTCGCTGCATTGGCTGACTCTAAATATAGAGTTGCTATCCATTACGCTGCGCTCTACGGTAGCAAAGAAATAATGGAATTATGTTGTGAGGTTACCGATGATTTGAATATCTGCGACACAGAAGGAAATACAGCGACAATTCTTGCAAACGAGGCTGGCAATCATGACGCCCAAGAAGTTTTGGCTGCTCATGGTATTCACTTACCACTGGCGGTTAATGTGCACTCGAATGGGACCGCCTGAATTACCGACCTTAGCTAGTATGGTTTTAAAAAATTAGGTCAGAATCAGTGAGTAATAGGGTGATGGTGAGCCGAATACAACCGGCTCAATGTCGTTTCGCGATGAGTGTGCTGTATCCCGCCAACGCGTTGGCGGGGAAAGGCTACACGATAACGTCGCGTTGTTTTTCACCGGTGTAGTATTGTCTTGGTCTACCCAGCTTATAGGGCCCAGACATCATTTCCATCCAATGAGACATCCAACCCACAGTTCTTGCTAATGCAAAAATAACCGTAAACATATTCGTCGGGATCCCTATGGCACTCAACGTGAGTCCCGAATAGAAGTCGACATTTGGATAGAGTTTTTTCTCCACGAAATACTCGTCTTCTAAGGCGATGCGCTCAAGTTCCATCGCAAGTTTGAATAATGGTTCATCTTTAGCACCAACGGCGTTTAAAACTTCGTGACAGGTTTCACGCATCACTTTTGCGCGGGGGTCGTAACTTTTATAGACACGATGTCCAAAGCCCATTAAACGGAAAGAGTCTGATTTATCCTTGGCACGTTTGAGATAATGGTCAATCTTACTGATATCACCAATTTCTTTGAGCATATTTAAGCACGCTTCATTTGCCCCTCCATGCGCAGGTCCCCATAACGCACCAATGCCGGCAGAAATGCAAGCAAACGGGTTTGCTCCGGTCGATCCGGCTAATCGGACCGTTGATGTTGAAGCATTTTGTTCATGATCGGCATGCAAGGTAAAAATAGTATCCATTGCTTTGACGAGGACAGGGTTTGGAATGGTGTTTTCTGATGGGACGCCGTACATCATGTGCAAAAAATTCTCTGCATAAGACATTTTATTCTGTGGATACATATACGGCATACCTATCGAGTATTTGTAGCTCATGGCAGCTAAAGTGGGCATTTTAGCAATCAAGCGAATGGCTGATGTATATCGATCATTTTGGTTCGTCAGATCCATAGATTCATGATAAAACGCAGAGAGGGCGCCTACAATGCCTACCATAATAGCCATAGGATGAGCATCGCGTCGAAATCCATTGAGAAATTGGTACATTTGTTGGTGGACCATGGTGTGGTTGTTCACCAGGTTTGTAAAAGACGTTTGTTCCGTAGTGGACGGTAATTCCCCATTTAGCAAAAGATAGCAGACGTCTAAAAAACTCTTTTTCTTGGCTAATTGTTCTATTGGGTAACCACGATAAAGTAGAATGCCTTTATCGCCATCGATGAAGGTGATTTTAGATTCACAAGCGGCGGTGGACATGAAGCCTGGATCGTAAGTGAAATAGTTATGTTCCGCTAATTTACCAATGTCTATGACGTCAGTTCCTAGCGTTGGTTGATAGATTGGCAATTCAATTGACTCTGGCCCTTCTAGAGACAACTTTGCGGATTTATGTGAGGTGATTGTCATAAGCCTATCCTGTCTTGTTACTAAAGCTCAACTATATGCAATCGATCTTTAAGAGTCAATTTAATTACGGCCTCGGTGAATTAAGAGTTTTTCTGTTTTCGTTAATCTGATTATGTTAAACTTTTGGAAATTATTTCAAAGGTTGTTACATGATGGTTTATTCTGCGAAAGAAATTACCCCAGTCAATATTGAAGACGAATTAAAGCAATCTTATCTTGATTACGCGATGAGCGTTATTGTGGGACGTGCGTTACCCGATGTGCGGGATGGCCTAAAGCCGGTGCATCGTCGTGTTTTATATGCGATGAATGAATTAGGCAATGATTGGTCTAAACCTTATAAGAAATCGGCTAGGGTTGTCGGGGATGTGATCGGTAAATATCATCCGCATGGCGATACGGCTGTTTACGATACGATTGTGCGTATGGCTCAAAATTTCTCGATGCGCTACATGTTGATTGATGGGCAGGGTAACTTCGGTTCGGTTGATGGCGACTCGCCTGCCGCCATGCGTTACACTGAGATTCGTATGGCTAAATTAACCCATACGTTACTGGCGGATCTTGATAAAGAAACGGTTGACTTT